>JACQPQ010000023.1 GCA_016207405.1 Gammaproteobacteria bacterium
CACTGATGGGTGGTTCACTGTGTATTTTCCGCTGCCCGCTGCTCGCATTTGTCCCCTGCGCTCCTAGAATTTTTCAGGCCGCACACATTCGGCATCCTGCCTCAGGTGTGCTAAAAATGCATCCTGCATTTTTACCTGAAAAATTCTACGTCGCTCGGGGACGCTCGCAAAGGCAGCAGAAAATACACAGCAAACCACCCTCCCCACCATTTGAGTCGAGGAATTACAGATTTTTAAAATTTATTTTACAGGGGGCGAGCAGTTACTTTTTTTTATACTCGATATAAACTGCAGCAAACAAAGTAGGTTTAAGAAAAATAGGGGGGAGTGTTTATGGATATAACCTGGTTTTGGGTTGGTTTTGGTGCGTTTATTCTTTCAATGCTGGCTCTTGACCTCGGACTCTTTCACCGCAATGCCCATGAAATTCATGTGAAAGAAGCTCTGCTGTGGAGTGCCGCGTGGATTACTTTAGCACTCCTCTTTAACGGAATTGTCTATTTCTGGCGAGGCCAGGAAGACGCCTTATATTTTCTTACCGGGTACCTCATTGAATATTCGCTCATCATTGACAAAATCTTTATATTTCTTCTTATCTTTTCATATTTCCAAGTACCGGCTAAACACCAGCATACGGTTTTATTTTGGGGGATTTTGGGCGCTCTTTGTATGCGTGCCATTTTTATTGCATTAGGAATTACTCTCATAGAGAAATTCCACTGGATGATCTATGTTTTTGGAGCGTTTTTAGTTCTGACCGCCATTAAAATAGCCCTGGAGAAAGACAAAAAAATTCACCCAGAAAAAAACCCTGTTTTGAGAGTTTTCAAACGTATGATGCCGATCACGCCGGGGTATTTCGGAGGGAATTTTTTTGTCCGCATCCATAATAAGCTTTCAGCTACATCCTTGTTTATGGTTTTGCTCATTGTGGAAACAACCGATCTTATTTTTGCGGTGGATTCAATTCCAGCGATATTGGCCATCACCTCGGATCCCTTCATTGTTTACACATCCAATATATTTGCGATTCTGGGTCTTCGGTCGCTTTACTTTGCTCTGGCCAATGTTATGAAACTGTTTCACCATTTGCACTATGGTTTAGCCGCTATTTTGGGGTTTGTAGGTATTAAAATGATCCTTTCAGGTATTTATCATATTCCCATTTTGGCTTCGCTCGGCTTTATCGTAAGCGCTATAGCCTGTTCCATCATTGCATCGCTTTTATGGCCCAGTACCCAAACCACTCGCTAACGGGGGATTTATGAACGTTCGTTTAACACACCAACACATCCGATTCAGAATCACCGCATCAGAACTCCAAACATTACTCGCGGGGGAAGCTCTTCAGACAATGGTCACTTTTCCAGATAGGAGTCGTCTGATTTTCCATGTGATGTCTCACCCTACTCTAAAAGTACCCTTCTCATTAAAGCACACCCAATACTACTGGACGATCCTCTTCTTTAGGCGGGAAGACCATCACTTTTATTTAAATGTAAGCAAACAAACGCTCGTGGATTTGAATAGAAAAATTCCTTCAAAAGAAGGGACCACAGCAACTTTAGATAATCGCTCTTCAGAACCCCTTCAGATCACGCTAGAAGTGGATGTTCTTAACCCATGACACTCTCAGAAGCCGAGTACGAGCGATATACCCCCCATCTCTTACTGCCTCAAATAGGGGTGACAGGTCAAGAAAAGTTACTCCGCTCTAAAGTACTGATTGTCGGTATGGGGGGCCTCGGATCTCCGGTTTCGCTTTACCTTGCTGCAGCGGGCATTGGAACACTCGGACTCATGGATTATGACACGGTTGCCGTCAGTAACCTCCAAAGACAGGTGCTATATCGTCTATCCGATGTGGGTAAACGTAAAGCAGAAGTTGCTAAAGAAAAATTGGCCGAAGTCAATCCAGATATTCACATCCACACTTACTGTGAATGGCTTACCGCCGACAATGCAAAGGATGTTCTGAGTCCTTATGATTTTATTGTTGATGCCACTGACAATTTTAACACACGATATCTCCTCAACGATGCATGCCTCCTCCTTAATAAAATGATGATCCACGGCAGCGTTTTTCAGTTTGAAGGTCAGGTGTCTGTGTTCGGAGGCCGTGGGCAACCTTGTTATCGATGTGTATACCCCAATTCCCATCATCCAAAGGCTATTCCAAATTGCACAGAGGGAGGCGTACTGGGAATGCTTCCTGGGATCATCGGAATGGTTCAAGCGGTGGAGGTGATTAAATTAATCTTGGGCTTAGGTGAATCTCTCTGTGGTCGTTTGCTCCTCTATGATGGGCTCACCGCAAAATGGCAGGAACTTCAAGTTTCTAAAAATAAAACGTGTCCAGCTTGCAGAGATCCGCTGGCTATTTCCCTCAAAAAAGAATATTCCGCCCTGTGTAGAACCCGCGCCGAAGGACGTGGACACAATAGCCCTTCTTGCCGAGAAGAGGTGACCGTCCATGAACTCAAGCAAGCCCTAGATAATAATAAAGAAAGTATTTTAATCATTGATGTACGCGAACCGCACGAATATCAGCTGGGATGTATGCCTAATGCGGTTTTTATTCCGATGAGCCGCTTTCCAACACACCTTCATTCCATTATCAACCACTCGGAAAAACAGATTGTGGTCGCTTGCCAATTCGGAGTGCGCAGTCAAAAAGCCGTACAGTTTCTTTGCGATAAAGGATTTAAAAATGTCAGAAGCTTAAAAGGAGGGGTTCATGCCTGGTTTTCTTTTAAGTAACCCCTAAATGAATTTCCTCTGTGTAAAATTGGGCATTATTGCGTCCCAGTGCTTTGGCATAATAAAGTGCACTATCGGCATTTCGAAGTAACTGGGTTGCCGTCTCACCATCCTGGGGATATAGAGCAATGCCAACACTCGCCCCAACTACCACCTCAGTACCTCCAATCGAAAAAGGTTCGCCGAGCGCCCTTAAAACCTTGTGTGCTACCTTTTGCCCGCCTTCTTTGGCACGGGCGTCTGGCTTCATGTTGACTAAAATTAGAATAAATTCATCCCCCCCCATTCGAACGACAGTATCTTCTTCTCGTACACAGTTTTTAAGTCTCTCAGCCACCAACCGCAGCAATTGGTCTCCCGCCGGATGCCCCATGGTATCGTTAATGGCTTTAAATTTATCGAGATCAAGAAATAAAAGCCCAACCCAACGATTATTGCGCCTAGCCTGTACTAAGGCTCTCTTCAATCGTTCCTGAAACAAAACCCGGTTAGGCAAGTCCGTAAGGGGATCGTAATAAGCTAAATGTTGTATTTTCTCTTCCCTTTGTTTCTTTTCTGTGATGTCCTCTAAAATCCCAACATAGTTCTGAATAACCCCTTCTTTATTTCGGATAGCACTAATTGAAAGCCTCTCTGGATAAAGTTCTCCACTTTTACGTTTATTCCATATTTCACCATTCCAATAGCCAGATCTTCCCAAGATATTCCATAAACTTTTAAAAAAATCAGCATCATGCCGGCCTGATCTCAAAATATTCGCGTTTTTCCCAAAGACTTCTCTAAAGGAATATCCTGTAATACGAGTAAAGGCACTGTTTATACGCACAATCATTCCCCGCGGATCAGTAATCATGATCCCTTCAAAACTATTTTCAAACAAGGTCCGATATCTTTCCTCGCTTTCAGACAGCTCTTGCATGGCACGCTTCTCTCCCGTTACATCGCGAAGCACCCAAACGATACCAGAGCCCGATCCCCATTCGCTCTCAATAGCCGTAGAAGAAACCTCCACATGAAGCACGCTTTCCCCTGGTTGAATCGTCATGTGATGCCGGATAGGCACGCTATTAAACTCACCCTCTTCTGAGGAAAACCGGGTTGGTGGACAGTTTTGAATAGGGAGAAGCCGCTCTAAAGGTTGCTTTTCTGCTTGTTCCAATTTCCAGGCGGTTATTTTTTCTGCCACGCTATTCATATATAAGACGATACGGTCACTGTCGGTTACCACAACACCCTCCCCAATAGAAGCGAGTGTTGCTTGTGCGTGCATTTGTAGGGACCACCACGCTTCCTCCGCCTGTTGTCTTTTACGGTCTAGCACTAAAAGCCTGTAGGCCAAAAAACTGCATAAGGATAGAAAGACGAGATAGATCCCCCCTATATGCCGAAGCACGTCCATCACATTTTTTCTAACTAGAGAGCGGTTAGGAATGGCAGCCACATACCAACGTTTTCCTTCTAGGGGCTCTCTAATAATGGTTTCATCTGAAGAAGCCGGCAAAAGCTCTTCTCTCTCAGGCTCATCCAGTTGGGTTATGATTTGTTTTTTCCGATTCAACAACACTAAACTAAAGGTATCGGTTTTAAACACTTTTAAACGCTCCCCAAAGATATGCATGGACTCACAAGCGATAAAAAATCCATGTTCGGATCCTAACGTCCAATATACCGAATATTCCACCCATTCATCTTGGGATTTACAACCCGTCAAACGATTATCCGGCGTGATAAGAAACTGCTCTGTGGAACTCATAAATAAAGGAGTTTGATAAATATCCGTGAGTGCAAATACAGCCGACTTAGAAAATAAAATCCGTAGTTTGTTATGAAGGAGGTGCCAGGCTTCTTGTCGCTCTTTCGACTCGTGAACCACTTTGGCGACTAACGGACTTTCATTCAGCACTAAAAGCTCTAGCGAGCGTGTGTTTTTGTCCAACGTGATACGCATTTGTCGAGCAACATCATTGACAGCGCGTGTCATAAATTGCCGATGCGTTTCAGAAAAGCGGTGATATTCAAACCAAAGGTAGACAACCAACAGTAAGATGAGTAAAACTAAAAAAGAGAGGATCCATCCTTTTAACCATAAAGAAGTTCGATAAGGATGGAGTGTATCGCCCCGCGATGCGCCAAGAAGAGAACGCCAAACGCTTTTGAGCTTTTTAGAATGTACAAAAACCATAGTCTATTTACTTTTTATACCGCTCACCCGCAAAAAAAATGAACCCTCCTCGCGTAACCATTTATGAAGTCGGTCCTCGAGACGGCTTGCAATCCGAAAAAAAAATCTTGCCGCCTTCTGTTATTGTTGAGTTTATAGAACGTTTAGAAGAAACCGGCCTGTCTTCCATTGAAGTCGGAAGTTTTGTGTCTCCCGAAGCAATCCCCCAGCTGGCCAACACAAAATCCGTTTTTCTTCAGTTAAAACGAAAACCCTCTATTCGTTATACCGTATTGGTGCCCAATCAAAAAGGATGGCACGATGCTTTAGCCGTTGGCGCAAAAGATGTTGCCGTATTCACAGCTGCTTCGAATAGTTTTTTAAAAGCAAATATTGGATGCACCCTAGAGACAAGTTTAGTACGGTTTTCTCCTCTTTACGAAAGTGCCCCTTCACACGGTGTGCATATAAGAGCCTATATTTCATGTGCTTTTGGGTGCCCTTATGAAGGTTTTATTCCCGTGGAGAAAGTCGCTAAACTCGCCAAGCGTCTTTATGATATGGGATCAGAAACCATCTCTTTGGCGGATACGACAGGCATTGGGCAACCAGGAGCCGTACCAGAATTGATAAAAGCGACTGTCGAACTGGGGGTTCCTCTTTCTGCCCTCGCCTTACATTTTCACGATACATTGGAACGGTTGGCCATTCAAAAAATAGAAGTGGGCCTTGCTACTGGTATTCGCATCATTGATTCTGCCGTCGGTAATTTGGGAGGATGCCCTTATGCACCGGGCGCATCAGGCAATGTTGCTACGGAAGATGTCGTTCTCCGTTTGCAGGCCCTTGGGTTTGAAACAGGGATTGACTTGAAAAAGTTACTGGCTGTGAGGGACTGGATTAAGAAACAACTTCAAACATAAAAGTGGTTGGTGGACCGCTCGCTTACGCTCGCTTTGTCCACCCTACAAAAATTTTGCTTCCTATGCGACTTCAAACACCATTCACTCTAGCCTTAATTGCAGCCAGCGTATTAGTGAGCTTAATTTCCCGATTTGGGATGGATTTAGATGCTCTTCAGTTATTTTTTATTACCTCTTTTGTCGTCAGCGCACAGGGGATGAGTTATCATGCCAATCTCCCTGAAATTTGGCAGGGAGAAGTTTGGAGGCTCATCACCCCCATCTTTATCCATTTTGGCGTTATCCATATTTTATTTAACATGCTCTGGTTATGGGATTTGGGACGTGCCATTGAAAGGCGAGAAAGCAGCCAAAGAATATTATTTTTAGTATTGTGTTTTGGGATCTTAAGCAATGTAGGACAGTTTTATGCAACAGGGCCTCAATTTGGGGGGATGTCTGGGGTTGTGTATGGACTATTAGGCTATCTTTGGATCCGAGGGAAAAAAGATCCTTTTTATGGGCTTCGTTTGCGTCCTGAAATTGTTGTCATGATGCTGATTTGGTTTGTTCTATGCTGGCTGGGTTGGGTGGGGAATATTGGAAATGTCTCTCATACCGTTGGGCTTGGATTAGGGATCTCGCTAGGGTTTATTTCTGCACGACAGACTCTCCGACAGCAGTGACCTTTTTATATAAACTACACTCTACCTTTTTGAACGCTTGGTACAAAGGTGATCCTTTATTGTTTTTTTTATTGCCAGTTGCTTGGTTATACCGTTTTTACATGCACGTGCGAAAAGCCTGGTTACAACGCGGCTCAAACCTTCCCCCTCCTGTACCCATTATTGTGGTAGGCAACATTACCTTGGGAGGAACCGGGAAGACACCTCTTGTCATTTGGTTGACGCAGCAACTGACTCACTTAGGATTTTCTGTTGGCATTGTGAATCGAGGGTATGGTGGAAACTTAAAATCGGCTTCCTACTGGGCTGTAAAATCAGGAGATGATCCCAAAACTGTCGGAGATGAAGCATTACTCCTTTCGAATAAAACGGGGTGTCCTGTGTATGTGGGGGCCGACCGGCAAGAAGTCACAAAGAAGCTTGTTCAAGAAACAGGCTCGGAAATTGTAATAAGCGATGACGGCTTGCAACACTATCGGCTTCCTAGAACCCTAGAAATTGCGGTAATGGATGGGAACTTAGGTCTCGGCAATCAGCGTTGTCTACCTGCCGGGCCCTTACGAGAGCCCCCCTCTCGCTTAAAGGAAGTGGATTTTATTATAACCCAAGGAGAACCTGCCGTTTCACAAGGGTTCGTTTTAAAACAAACCCCAAAATATTTTATAGATCTTAAGGGTGGAGAGAAAAAACCACTCCATGCGTTTGCCGGCACAACCGTGCATGCGGTCGCAGGCATTGCACATCCAGACCGGTTTTTTAGAGCCCTTAAGGACTTAGGGATCGAGGTAATACCACATCCTTTCCCTGATCATAACGCTTACCGCGCTCGCGACTTGGCATTTGAAGGCTCGTACCCTATCATAATGACGGAAAAAGATGCGGTTAAATGCCATTATTTTGGTTGTGAGAGGAGCTTTGCATGTGTCGCAGAGCCCGAAGTCGCCTCCAATGGAACACCGTTTTTATTTCAAGTTATTCAACGCCTTCAACAAAGAGGATATTTTGCAATGGACCATCGATTATTAAATATTCTTGTCTGTCCCTTATGCAAAGGGACTTTGGTATATCGTAAAGAAGAACAAGAACTCATTTGCAAATTTGATAAACTCGCTTTTCCTATTCGCGATGAGATCCCGGTCATGTTAGAAGAAGAGGCTAGAAAACTATCGAGTGAGGAGTTGGAACGGTTGTGAGTTTTACAGTTATTATCCCTGCACGATATGGTTCCGTACGCTTTCCCGGCAAACTCTTGCAGAAAATTGCAGGAAAACCAGTGATTTGGCATGTCTCTACCCGTTCATTGGAGTCTTCTGCCCAGTCTGTCATTGTTGCAACAGATGACAAGAGAATTAGAGAAGCGGTGGCCGATTTACCCGTTCAAGTCTGTATGACTCACCCAGATCATGCTTCTGGTACCGAACGAATCGCAGAAGTGATTGGGTCGCTGCAATTAAAAGAAACAGAAAATCTCGTCAATGTTCAGGGCGACGAACCGAATATTTCTCCACGCAATATTCAACAAGCCGCCCACAACTTGGAAAAAGAAAGATCAGCTTCTGTTGCAACGTTATGCGTACCCATTGAGAAATCAGAAGAACTGCTTAATCCAAATGTCGTAAAAGTAGTGATGGACAAAAATCATCGGGCGCTTTATTTTAGTCGAGCACCGATCCCATGGGACAGAAACAAGTTTAGCCAAGAAAATAAAGAACCCAGCCTTCATTATCGCCATATTGGAATTTACGCTTACCGAGCAGGCTTTATTCGTCGATATGTCGCCTGGCCTCCCTGCCCTCTTGAACAACTGGAATCCTTAGAACAGCTGCGTATTTTATGGTATGGAGAAGCGATTCATGTTGATATTGCCATGGACAAACAGGAGCCAGGCATTGATACGGAAGCAGATTTGGAAAGGGTTAGGGATAAGGGGTAAGGGATAAGGGATAAGGGGTAAGTTTTGTAGTTTTGTAGGTCGGATTCAAGCGAAGCGCAGAATCCGACAAAATGAAATGCGACAGTAGATGTAGGTTGGGTTGAGCGAGCTGGGACTCGCGAAAACTAGAACGTGGGTAATAGGGGGATATCTAACGGATAATTCTAAAATCTGGGAATTCTTGCCATTCGCATTCTTCAGAGTGCATCTCGTTTACAACCGCAGAAGGAGGACCTTGTTTTAACCAGTGCAGGAGTTGGGCAATGGAGGATTGTGAGCCACAAGCCATTACTTCCACACGGAGATCGGGGCAATTTTTCACCCAGCCTGTCAGACCGAGGCGAACGGCTTCTTGTTCAGTGTGTGCTCGAAAATAAACGCCCTGAACATGGCCGGTTATAAAAGCATGAATACAAATTTTGTTTTTGGAAAATAACATAACTGCATGATCCCAGAACCCTCTTTACAACGACTTACTATCCAACAATACGAACGCCTGATCAAGAATTCTGAAATATTATCCGGTGGCATTGAACGTCCAAAAGTGTTTCGTGACAGATCCGGCGATGTTTGGAAAATTTTTCGCCGAAGAAGAAGACTGACTTCTGATCTATGGCGCCCTTATGCCTTTCGTTTTATAAGAAATGCTGAAGTGCTTCAAAAACGAGGCATTTCGACAGTCAAAATAAAAGGGCTTTACGAAACCCCTCATACCGAGCACTGGAAAATAGTCCACTATGGTTACCTTGAAGGGATTCCATTTGAAGATTTACCCTTTTTTGAGCAAAGAGGGTTTGAAGCGCTTGCGAGATGGGTTGCACAATTACATCAAAAAGGAATTTACTTCCGTTCTCTTCATTTAAAGAATATTCTATGGCAATTGAAAGCAGAGCAATTTGCCTTGGTGGATGTTTCTGATATGGCGTGCTTTCCTAAATCTCTTGGTGTATGGAGGCGAGCACGCAATTTCAAGGCGTTGTTTAGGAGGCCACAAGACGCCCACAAACTTCAGAAATTTGGAACCCTGAAATTTATAGAGGCATACTGTGATGAAGCAAAACTGTCCGGCATTCGCGAAAAGGTTTTTTTGTACCTTTTGGCGTTATACAATCGGGGAATACTAAAAAAAGGAGAACTCAAATGACACACATTAAATATTTAGGCGCCCTTTTGATAGGGTTTATTATGGTACTCTGCGTTTCCTGCGCAAAAGAAAAGGAAGGCCCAGTGAGCGGAAAGCAACAAACGATAAAGGTAGAATTGCAAGCACCCGATACCACCTGGGGCATAGAAATACAAAATGTCTATCAAGTGAATAATGAGTTATGGGTCATATCAGCGTTGAAGCAACTGCCGGGCGAAGTGTTAGGGGCAATGGTGATTACTCCAGTTTTTGACCAAGTGGTCGTTCCCGTTTCTTCTGAAACCGTGAAGTATTTTATACTCGGCAAAACTTGGAATTGGGAAAACGCAGAGCCTTATACTTTTATTCAGAGTGTAGAAGAAATTAAAGATGATCTGAAAGACGCAAAAACCATAGAATTTACACGATCATGATCCGAACTCGCTTTGCTCCCAGCCCAACCGGTCACCTACATTTAGGCAGCGCCCGGGTTGCTCTTTTTTGCTGGCTGGTGGCCATGAGCGAGAAAGGAGAATTCTGGTTAAGGATTGAAGATACCGATCCCGAGCGTTCCCAAGAAATTTTTACCCAGTCTATTATTGAAAGTTTAAACTGGCTGGGTTTAGATTTTAAAGGGCCCATTTATCAGAGTAAACGCCTAGAATATTATCAAAAAACAGTTCAAACCTTTTTGTCCAAAGGCTTGGCTTATAAATGTTATTGCTCCCGCGAGCGGTTGCAAGCGCTCCGAGAACAACAAACAGCCAGAAAAGAAAAGCCTCGATATGATGGCCATTGTCGAGAGCTGGCCGCCTCAAAAACACCGTCTCAGGGTTCTTATGTGATACGGTTTAAAACCCCACTCGACGGAACTGTTCAGTTTGAAGATCTCATCCACGGGCTCCTTTCGGTCAACAATGCAGAGCTCGATGATCTGATTATCGCGCGAGAAGGTGGTTTTCCCACTTATAATTTTGCTGCTGTTCTGGATGATCTCGACATGAAAATTACGCAGGTTATTCGGGGAGACGACCATCTCACCAATACCTTCCGACAAGTCCATATTTTTAAAGCGTTGGGCGCGCCTCTTCCCACTTATGTACATATTCCCATGATCTTAGGCAAAGACGGCGGGCGGTTGTCTAAACGGCATGGGGCAACGAGCATTTTAGAATACCGTCAAGCGGGATATCTTCCCGATGCTTTACTCAATTATTTGGCTCGCCTGGGGTGGGCACATGGAGACCAAGAAGTTTTTACGCGACAAGAACTGATTGAGTTTTTTGACATCCACAAAGTTCAGAAATCTGCGGCCACTTTTAACCCAGAAAAACTCCTATGGATTAATCAGCAGCATTTGAAAAATACCGATCCTAAAATTCTATCTAAACATCTTTTGTGGCACTTTTCTCAAATGGGGATCGATAGTAAAAATGGCCCGCCTTTAGAGGACGTACTTCTTGCCCAACGAGAGCGGGGGAAAACGCTCCAAGAAGTTGCTGATAAAAGCCGCTATTTTTATCAAGATCTGGTTACCTATGATTCCAAAGCGGCCTCTTTACATTTAACAGCGAACCGACTACCGGCTTTTAAAACATTGTTCACTCTGTTGTCAGACTTAAGCCACTGGGAAGAATCCATTTTGCATAAGACTCTTTTAGAGGCAGCTTCTACCTCTGCCCTCACCCTAGGAGAACTCGCTGGCCCCCTTCGTGTTGCTATGACAGGGGACACGGTCTCTCCTCCTATTGGCACGACTCTCAGTGTAATTGGAAAAGCTAGGGTGTTGCTTCGTCTTGAAAAAGCCATTCTTTTTTTAGAAGAGAAGCATTTGGCAAGCTAAGGGCTGTTTTATTCAACTTCCACTAACTTGTGATACAAGCCTTCAATTTCATCCAAATAAATAGGGGTAAGGGATAAGAGATGTGATAGTCTGTGTCTCCTGTTATCCCTTATCACTTTTCCCTTACCCCTTACCAATCATATTTTCAGGACTAACGGTTTTATCAAATGCTTCTGCCGTACATGCGGACAGTGCGAGGGCTGCCTCTCGCAAAGTCAGATTTTTATGATGAGCATATTTTGCAATTTCAGCCGCTTTGTCATACCCAACCAGGGGAGTAAGGGAGGTTACCAACATCAAAGAATGGTTAAGGTGCTGACGAATACGTTCTGGGTTGACGGCGATGCCGCACACACAATTTGCCTCAAAGGAAAGACAGGCATCTCCTGCTAAGCGGATAGAATTGAGTAGATTAAATAGAATAACGGGCTTATAGACGTTCAGCTCCAAATGACCGCTTCCGCCTGCAACGTTGATAGTGACATCATTGCCGATAATTTGTGCAGCGACCATCGTAACCGCCTCACACTGGGTGGGATTCACTTTGCCGGGCATAATCGAACTACCCGGTTCATTTTCAGGGAGCGTAATTTCCCCTAAGCCACATCGAGGGCCGGATGCCAGCAAACGGATATCATTCGCTATTTTCATCAGTGCACAGGCCAGTGTTTTAAGCGCGCCACTTACTGCAACCAGCGGTTCGTGTCCGGCAAGGGCCGCAAACTTATTAGGGGCAGAAGTAAAGGGAAATCCAGAAAGTCTTGAAATCGTCGCCGCCACTTTTTCTCCAAAAAAAGGCGGAGCATTAAGGCCGGTACCGACTGCGGTTCCTCCTAAAGCAAGGGGCAGTAAATCTTGGGTTGTCCTTTCAAGATTTGAAAAAGCATAAGCGAGTTGTGCTGCATAGCCTGAAAACTCCTGCCCTAACGTAAGCGGCGTCGCATCTTGGAGATGGGTACGTCCTATCTTGATGATTTTTGAGAAGGCGCTCGCCTTTTCTTCAAAGGCTTTTTTTAATTTTAAAAGGTTCGGCAGAAGATGGGAGATCACCCGCTCATAGGCAGCAATATGCATCACCGTTGGAAAGGCATCATTAGAAGACTGGCTTTTATTCACATCGTCGTTAGGATGAACGGGTACCTTAGAGCCCAACTTCCCGCCCGCAAGTTCAATAGCTCGGTTTGCAATCACCTCATTAGCATTCATGTTAGTTTGAGTGCCAGAGCCGGTTTGCCAAACAACGAGTGGGAAATGCTCATCCCATTTTCCGCTCATGACTTCATCGGCGGCTTTTTGTATCCATAGGTTTTTTTGCTTATCGAGCACACCCAGTTCGGTATTGGTAATGGCGGCTGCCTTTTTGACAAGGCCAAGACTCCAGATAACTTCCCGTGGGAAACGCTCCCCTCCAATTTTAAAATTCTGAAGGCTTCGAGCAGTTTGGGCACCATAATAACGGTCTTGCGGAACTTCTAGAGCCCCCATGCTATCGGTTTCAGTTCGTGTAGATTGTTTCATAGTTGTGGAAGGAATGTAGATTTTGATGTGTAATCCCATCGCATTATAAGCGCGGTTTATACAACCAACAAATGTTTTAAAAAATAAGCGGGTAGCATACTTCATTTCCTATTCCACAAACGCTTAACTGAACCTTCTAGTACTCTGATCCCAATGATTCACTCCTTTAAATTTTGGGCTGGATTAAACTAGAATGGGATTAATGGTTGTCGTGTTAAAATATAAGAAAAACCTTGTCGTTGCTTTGGCACGCATTTTTTTGATTGTATTTTAAGGATAGACCATGCCAATTATTTCTATGTTTTATGGTGTTGTGATTCGAATGTTTCATTTTGATGATAAGAAGCATCATGCACCACATATTCATGTTGTGTACCAGAATTATGGGGTTGTGATTGCCATACCCAGTGGCAAGGTTTTAGATGGAAAGATTCCAAAAGGAAAAATGAAATTGGTTCAAGCATGGATAGAATTACATCAAGATGAATTGATGGCGGATTGGGAATTAGCAAAGAACGGTGAAGAAGTATTTAAAATTAAACCATTAAAATAAAATCATGGCATTTATGACCCCTAACGTGCATACAGTAGAACCAAAAACTAACTATGTTTTAAGAGTTGAATTCGAGAATGGCGAAGTCTGCGATTTTGATGTCACGCCTTATCTGGACAAGGGAATTTTTAAAGAATTAAAAAATAAACGTTATTTTAATCAGGTAAAAGTCATTCCATATGGTGTTGAATGGCCTCATCAACAAGATCTCAGTGCAGATACCTTGTACATAACAGGTTCAAAACGTAAAAAAGTGAGGGCTCACATAGGACGCAACACGCAAAAAACGCTATTGCGCCCTATGCGGGCTATTTCTTTTCGTAAATAATGTCAGGCACAACCTGAATGGCTTGTAAGCCCTTGTTTTTTTTCTCAATGTTAAAGGTGACAGCCTGTCCTTGGACTAATGTCTTAAATCCTTCGGATTGAATGGCAGAATAGTGGACAAAAATATCGTCCCTTCCATTTTCAGGCTCAATGAAGCCAAATCCTTTCAACTGGTTAAACCACTTAACTTTCCCTTTGAGCATACGGTTCCCCTTGGTTCCCCTTAAATAGTTAAATTTTTTCTGATCGAGAACTGAAAAGATTATATAGTCTCGTTTAGAAAGTAGACACAATTTTTTGCCGAATTCAAAGTCAAGTTATTAAAAACTTGCACTATAAACGAGTATTCTGCTAAAAAGATAAGAAGCGGATAGAATCTTTTTGAGCACCTATGGACCCCATTTTGAACCAAACAGAACATAGCGAAGCCTCTTTATCTTTACCCGTTCATGTTATCAAGCGCCATGGCGGGCGTGTACCTTTTGATTCGCATAAAATTAAAAATGCGATTTTAAAGGCAGGACAGGCAAGCGGTGAGTTTTCTGAAGAAGACGCCAGGCGACTGACGGCACAAGTATTAAAAGTATTATCCCATCGTTTTGTCAGAGACCAAGAACCCCCTCCGATTGAATCCATACAGGATATTGTTGAGCAAACCCTCATTCAAGCCGATTTCTTTAAAACAGCACGCGCTTATATTGTCTATCGAGAGCAACATAAGAAATTACGACAGGATAAACGCACCCTTGTCGATGTGGTTGCTTCAGTCAACGAGTATTTAAATCGCAGTGACTGGCGAGTCAATGCCAATGCTAATCAAGGATATTCCTTAGGAGGATTGGTTTTAAATGTTTCTGGGAAAGTGGTTGCCAATTATTGGCTCAATCATGTCTATACGCCCGAAATTGGACAAGCGCACCGCAACGCAGACTTTCATATTCATGATCTCGACATGCTTTCAGGGTACTGTGCGGGGTGGTCGCTGCGTTCTCTTTTGGCAGAGGGGTTAAATGGCATTCCGGGAAAAGTGGATGCTGATCCGCCAAAACATCTTTCCAGTGCGGTGGGTCAAATCGTCAATTTTTTAGGTACTTTGCAGAATGAGTGGGCGGGTGCCCAAGCCTTTAGTTCTTTTGATACTTACATGGCGCCTTTCATACGAAAGGATAAACTTAACTACTCTGCAGTCAAACAAGGCATTCAAGAATTAATTTACAATCTGAACGTACCTTCTCGGTGGGGCACTCAAACACCCTTTACCAATTTAACGTTCGATTGGGTATGCCCAGACGATTTAAAAAACCAAATTCCCGTTATTGCGGGAGAAGAAATGTCTTTTTCTTATGGCGAGTTGCAAGAAGAAATGAACCTTATCAACCGAGCCTATATTGAAGTAATGGTCACAGGAGACGCCAAAGGGAGAGTATTCACGTTTCCGATCCCCACTTATAACATGACAAAAGATTTTGATTGGGAGGGTCCTAATACAGATTTACTCTTTGAAATGACGGCCAAATACGGGTTGCCCTATTTTCAAAATTTTATTAACTCAGAATTGCAGCCTAATATGATCCGCTCAATGTGCTGTCGGTTACAGCTTGACTTAAGGGAACTTTTAAAACGTGGAAATGGTCTTTTTGGTTCAGCAGAGCAGACAGGCTCTATTGGGGTTGTTACCATCAACTGCGCGCGCTTAGGCTACAATTACTGCAAAGATGAACCCGGTTTATATCGGCGGCTAGACGAGTTACTGGAGCTAGCTAAAAATAGTGTGGAAATAAAACGCAAAGTCATTCAAAGGTTGATGGATGATAAGTTATTTCCTTATACCAAACGGTACTTAGGGACGCTCCGAAATCATTTTTCCACGATTGGTGTAAATGGAATGAATGAAATGATTCGGAATTTTACGTCTGATCAAGAAGACATTACGACTTCATTTGGCCATACTTTTGCTTGCCGATTGCTGGACCATGTTCGCGATAAAATGATTATCTTTCAAGAAGAAACTGGGCATTTGTACAACTTGGAAGCGACGCCTGCTGAAGGGACCACCTACCGTTTTGCCAAAGAAGACGGGAAACGTTTCCCAGGAATTTTACAGGCGGGAACGGAAAAGAAGCCTTATTATACAAACTCTTCCCAACTCCCTGTTGGATTCACGAGTGATCCATTTGAAGCTTTGGAAAAACAAGAAGCGCTTCAAAAAAGGTATACGGGAGGCACCGTACTTCATTTATATATGGAGGAACGCATTTCGGGTGCTGCCGCGTGCAAAAAACTGGTGAAGCGTGCGTTGGAAGGATTTCGTATTCCTTACATTACCATAACGCCAACATTTTCTATTTGTCCAAAACATGGATACTTGAAGGGAGAGCACACGTTCTGCCCTCTTTGTGATGAAGAACTTATCATACAAAAACAACAAAAAAGCAAGGAGACAGCCCATGCAAAAACAAAAACCCCCTGTCACGTTGAAGGATGAAGAGCGTCAAAAATGTGAGGTTTGGACTCGCGTTATGGGATATCATCGCCCGGTTTCAGAATTTAATTTAGGAAAACAGGCAGAACATGAAGAGCGATGTCATTTTAAGGAGCCTTGTCGGCCGGACTAAGCGGTAGGCCTAAGCGCTCGGCGTGGCCGGCTGCTTTACTAACTCGGAGGAAACACGAGATCAATGACTCCCCCTAAATGTCTTTCTTCCCCTTCAACCTCTCCGCGATAATCCACTCGGTTGATATGGGTACGAAGCAGGGTTAAGGCTTGATCTCGAGTCATGCCTCGCGTACGCGCTTTTTTGAATACCTGCTCGATCCTTTTCAATCGATATTTTCGAAGGTTCTCGTCTTCTGGGGTCACATAATTGATACGGTGAGAACCAGGTCCCGCTTGATACTGATGTAACAAATCCGAGATCAGTTCCTCTCCGATGTGTTTAATAGCATAGATATGCAGATTTCCATCGCCTGCGTTCATGTAAATCCATTGACCATCTGGACTGATCTGAAAGATGCGCACGTAACTTCCACTATGAATGGTCTGAATAACTTCTCCACGTTCTATACTAATAAAAACTATATTCCCTTCGATGTAGCGAATGACCACATACTTTCCATTTATATCAAGCCGAGCATCTCTCAAGTCATATTTACTCAGAGTAGTATCTTCATAAGTATGGATAAGTGCTCCACTTTCCAGGCTAAAGATCTTGACTATTATTTTGGATGTCCGGTCGTTATCTACTAGTACGACAACATATTTTCCATCTGGACTGAATGCGGCATTTTTCACGACATCTTGATGTTGAATAGTATGGATAAGTGCTCCACTTTCCAGGCTAAAGATCTTGAATGCGTTTTCACCTAATATAACAACATATTTTCCATCTGGACTGAATGCGGCATTTTTCACGACATCTTGATGTTGAATAGTATGGATAAGTGCTCCACTTTCCAGGCTAAAGATCTTGAATGTGTGGTCATCTAATGTAACAACATATTTCCAATCTGGACTAAACTGATACGTCCCGCTTTCCGAGTCTAGTTGGATGGGGATTTGAGCACTTTTTTCTCCGCTTTCTAGTTCAAAGATCTCGACGTTATTGCAGTTGATCTCTTTACATTTTGCAAAGTGCTTCCAATCTGGACTAAATTCCATGAACTCTTCATCCAGCATAATCGTGCGAATGACTGCCCCAGTTTCCACGCTAAAGATTCTGGCTTTTACATTCTGCTGCCAGGAATAGGGTATCATGCCAAAATATTTCCCATCAGGACTGAATTGAGCGTACATAGGTGAATCAATTATGTCACCTTGGGCCTCAATTTCTTTTAACACCACTCCAGTGGCTGCATCGGTTATTTTAATCTTTGTATCGTCGGACCACGTGATAACCGTTCTTCCATCCGGTGAAAGTACTAACCCGCTGATTGGAAGCTGATGAATGGGGGAAGATAAAACATGAGAAGGATTGGTGCTGACATCATGCGCAGTGGGGCAAAAAGATTCTCCCACACGAGTTCCTACATAACTAAAATAGCCGTTTTTATCAAAAATTTGGTCAAACCAGTCGCTAGGCCCAACCGCTCTCCCCCTTTTCTTTTCAGATTCCGTAAAAGGATTTCCATAAATATTAAAATAAGCGGCTCTAAGACTTGGAGGAGTTTTAAAGTAGGTTTCCATTTCTGTACGAAGGATTCTAATTCTTTCTGCTCCTAGTTCATTAACCATCTGTCTGTCTTCAAAAAGATAATCCAATGCTCGTGTGAGCACTTTCCCTCTAAGCGCTTCCCCGGTGAGATTTGCATTTTCTTTTTTATTTTTTTCTTCGGCCAAAATTTTAGGGAGAACTTTTTGCTCTATAAAATTGAAGGTTTCTTCTTGAGAAACAGCCTTCGGAATGGGTAGCCCCGCGAGTCTGTATGCGGTGAGAGGCAGCTCACTACAGTATTGCTTAGGGCACATTCCTCGTGCGAGCATTTCTTTGACTCGTTCACATCCTCCCTCCAAACAGACCTCGGAGACTCGGTCTCCATCATAACCGTAGTCTGTGCCCATGATTTGAGTGAGAGTGGCTTGCACTTTTCCTAACATTTCTTCCCGCTTTTGTTTCCAAGTTTCCTCTGTGAACCCTGGAGGAGGATCTTGTCTTAAACGAATGACATGATAAGTGGTAGAAGTGAAACGATGGGTTCCAGTCCACCCCTTCGGAGAATCAACATGTTTGAGACTTCCTGCTTCATCTTTATAAACAATAGACGCATGCCAACGTCCTTTAGTCGCCTGGTCATATAATCCTTCGATAGTTTTGGGTGTACGTCGGAACTCAATTCGGATGTCTCCCGGTTCTAAATATTCCAGGGGGTTTCCTTCTAAAGGAATAATAAAGTGCTGTCTGTTTTTGCCTACGTAACTGTAGTAAGGAGGGATTTTCTGAATTCCTTCTGGCAGTGGGATGGCGTTATGACATTCCTCATCGTCTGGATAAAGATGGTTATTGGGTTCTGTTTTCTGATGGTTTTTGGCCAAGCTTCTGATCTGTCGTTCCTCCATGGGATAAATACTAGCCCCTACGATTGCCCGGAAATCCTGCATGAGTCTTTTCACTTCCTCTATATTGTTGACAGGATTTTCCTCTGCCAGAAGAGAGAAAGATTGCAAGGCAAATAAGAGAACCCAAATGGTATTTTTTATTGTGTTTTTTATTTTAATAGACATACTGTTATATCAATTAATTAATATTTATAATGATAAACATATCTAAACGATTTCATACCTATTTTCTGTAAAGATTTGTAAAGATTTGTATAAGGTGAGTAGGCCTGTAGAACTTCCCCACAAGCCTCTCGCAGAACCGTACAGGAATCTCTCGATTCATACGGCTCCCATTAGGTAAACGAACCCACCATCCCAATTTTTATGGGAAAATTATATCTCTATCCCTGGTCCGAATTTTGGGGTCCACTATACACTTACCCAAATGCTAAAAACCCCCACACTCACTCTCAAAAAAGGCAAAGCTAAGCCTTTCTGGCACCATCATCCTTGGGTGTATTCTGGCGCTATTCTTAAAATGGAGGGGGCGCCGGGCAGCGGCGATTTCGTCACGGTTACCGACCACCAAAAGCAGTTTATCGCGAAAGGATTTTTTGAAGAAAATGCCCTCATCCAAGCCCGCCTCATTTCCTGGAATGAAACAGAATCTCTGGAAGACTGCCTGATAAAGAAAATCACAGCCGCCGTTGCCCTTAGAACCCAGATTCTAAAACTCCCATCAAAAACGACGGCTTATCGGCTATTCAATAGCGAAGGGGATGGGGCGTCCGGGATCATCATTGACCAGTATGAAGACACCCTTGTCATGCAATATGCCTTTCCTGCTCTATCACAGTACACCCCACTTTTATGGGAAATGCTAAAACCACAAACTCATGCAAAGACACTCCTCGTTCGTTCTCATGCAAAGATCCTCACCTGCCTAGGCCCTCCTCCCCCGCCTCTTCTTTCTATCATGGAATATGGTGTCCAGTTTTATGTGGACTTGCAACACGGGCAAAAAACGGGGTTCTATTGCGACCAACGAGAAAATCGCACCTATCTTCCAAAAATTGCAAAACCCAAACGGGTACTCGATGCGTTTTGCTATACAGGGGGTTTTGGGGTGCACCTCGCCGCAACTTTAACTCCACAAGAAATCGTATTTTTGGATGACTCCCAAGCCGCCCTCGATACGGCAAAACGAAACATGGAAATTAACAATAAAGTCAATGGAATTTATATAAAAACGAATGTATTTCGAGAGGTTGAACGCAGGGTCCAAACCCAAGAACGCTTTGACACGATTATTCTGGATCCACCCAAGTTAGCCCCCAATCAAAAATCCCTGCCATCGAGTCTAAAAGCGCTTATCCACTTGAACGCGAATGCTTTAAAACTATTAGAACCCGAAGGGATCTTCGTAACCTGTGAATGCTCTGGAGACATTAAACTCGAAACCTTCTTGACTGTCATACAAGAGGCTGCACTCGCTGCGGGAAAAGAACTGACTATTCTAAAAATAAGTGGGGCAGGCGAAGACCATCCTATCCATCCTGCTTGCCCAGAAAATGTTTATCTCAAAGTGTTATTTTGTAGAGGGGTGTAAGAAAGCCTGTAGCTGCTTACACCCTTGCAAAATAAATTTTAAAAATCTGTAATGCCTCGACTCAAATGGCAGGGAGGGTGGTTTGCTGTGTATTTTCTGCTGCCTTTGCGAGCGTCCCCGAGCGACGGTGATTTTTCAGGTAAAAATGCAGGATGCATTTTTACGCTACTTCCGATAAGGATATCGACTGTGCGCGGCCTGAAAAATTCTAGGAGCGCAGGGGACTTGCTGCGCGCAGCAGGCAGCGGACATGACACAGTGAACCACCCATCAGTGAGGGATTGCCCTTTTTCTTGTCCCCACGCAGAGCGTGGGGACAAGAAAAGCGTGGGGACAAAAAACCATCCTGCTTGCCCAGAAAATGTTTACCTCAAAGTGTTATTTTGTAGAGGTGTGTAAGCCAAGCCTATTCCCCTTCGACTTCTCAACCAAAAAATCCAAGAGCATCACTAAAATTGGAATATCTGAAACCTTACTCGGCTCCGTCATGTGGCGCCCACCCACCACAAAGGTAGGAACACCCGTGATTTTATAACGCTTTTCCGCCAAAACAGATGCCTTATTGACTTCAATCTCAATACCATAAGAATCCCAAATTTCCTTAAAATTTTTAGGCGATATGCCTTTTTCTTGAAAGAAAGAAGTCATATCAGGTTCTGAAACGAGCAGACGCCGTCCCTTTCCAGGGCTATGAAGCGCATCAAATATACTTCTATGAATAGATTCAGATGAAGTAGGAAACAACGACTCTACAACATAATATAACCGAGCATGCACTTCACCTTCTTTTCGCCCTAAAGAAGTAGGCACTCTTTGAAAATGAATTCGTTTTGAATTTTTTTTCAACCATGACATAAAAACGGGGTTTTTTTCAATTTCATAGCAATGAGGACAGCCATACCAAAAAAACTCAAGTACGTCGATAGGGCTAGACGAACTATTGACCGAAGGAAGATTGAGCGTTACATAGTGAACGCCATTCTGAAACAATGGCTGTGCAGCGTGAAGACAAAAAGTCATCCCTAACAAAATAAAGAATTTAGCCGTTAATCGTAGCATGGTTGTTCCTCCTTTTTAGAAGCGGTACAGAAATATCTTTCTGCTATTTTTTCTCCACTACTTGTAACCGCGCACAGTATAGCTAATCGCTGTCGCAAAATTAAAAAAATGATCGAAAAAACGCACCCCATCCATTTATCATACAATTTAATTTCGCAATAACGACTCGCTATTATCCTAGAAGAGGAATAAATCCTGCTTGTTTGAAGTCTTCATCAGCAGTTAGGACCTCTTTAATCTCGTGTTCTGCCATTACGACAAAAGAGGTACAATCCGTCATTCCCCATTTTTTATCTGCCCTTTTCTTATAAAGTTGCCATGCTTTGATACAGAGATCGTCAGAAATAGGTATGACTTCTACTTCTGAATCATTGAGCAGTGATTCGATCAATCTGTTTGCAACTTGCCGATGCTGAGGTTTTGCCAGTACGTTACCAAGCTCTATAACAATGGCCCAACTGGTCACGATTTTTGTTTTATGCAGGCGAAGTTCTCTTGATAAATGAATCGCTTTTTTGTGAAAAGCATCCGTTCTAGAAATCAACGCAATAAGAAAACTGGTATCCAAAAATACCGCTTTTTTCATGAAATTTTATTTCCAAAAGATGGGTATAGATAATCATCTAAATGGAGAGACCAATCCGATGGTCCTTCTAATTGAATTTTCTCAGCGATCTTCAAAAAAGAAACCGCTTTACGGAGTGGAGCCTCTGGCGACAGAACAACAATGCGTACCCGTGTATTTGGGCGCATTGCAAGTGGTTTTTCTGGCCTTAAGACCTTGCCATCAAATGTTGCTTGAATGGTTTGACTCATATATTTAGTATAACCCATAAAAAATGGGAAACTTCCATTCGATGTAATGTGTCATTGCTATTGCGCCCTACGCTTTTGATAAGCCACCATTTTATGAAAATTAAGATATTGATAGACTTCCTCCGATCCCACCTCTACCGATTTCATTCGAGCACGATATTCTGAAACCGTTGGAATTTTACCTAAAATAGCGGTAACGGCGGCAACTTCCGCTGAACTTAAAAACACATTCGCCCCGTTTCCCAATCGATTGGGGAAGTTTCGGGTGGATGTCGAAACCACCCACGCACCGTCCTTCACACGCGCTTGATTCCCCATGCATAAGGAACATCCGGGGATTTCCATTCGAACGCCTGCTTTTCCAAAAATACCATAGTACCCTTCTTCTTTCAGCTCTTGCGCATCCATTTTTGTAGGAGGCGCTATCCATAAAGTGGTTGGAACTCGCCCCCCAAACGACTCAAGCACTTTACCTGCTGCACGGTAGTGGCCTATGTTCGTCATACAAGAGCCAATAAAAACCTCTTCAATCGCTTGCCCTGCCACTTGTGAAAGCGGTTTAACATCATCTGGATCATTGGGGCAGCACAGCAATGGCTCACGGATTTGGTTCATGTCAATTTCAATCACTTCTGCATATTCAGCATCCTTATCTCGCTCTAAAAGAATAGGATTATCACACCAGGCTTGCATCGCATCGATTCGTTTTTGAATCGAGTTCTTGTCTTGATAACCCTCCGTAAGCATCCATTTCAGTAATGCAATATTAGACTGTAAATATTCCAGAATGGGTTCTTTGTTAAGCTGTATCGTACATCCATTCGAAGAGCGCTCCGCTGCCGCGTCTGCAAATTCAAAGGCTTGCTCTACCTTAAGATTAGGCAACCCTTCAATTTCAAGCACACGACCAGAAAAGATATTCACTTTGCCTTTTTTAGAAACCGTGAGATCACCATTTTGTATCGCCACATAAGGAATCGCATGAACCAAATCACGCAGCATAATGCCCGGTTGAATTTGCCCTTTAAACCGAACGAGTACAGACTCCGGCATATCGAGCGGCATCACACCGAATGCCGCTGCAAAAGCGACAAGACCAGAACCTCCTGGAAAACTAATTCCAATCGGAAAACGCGTATGCGAATCAGCACCCGTTCCCACCGTATCAGGGATAAGCATGCGATTAAGCCAGGAATGAATAATGCCGTCCCCTGGTTTTAAAGCCACCCCCCCACGAGCGCATATAAAATTGGGTAAAGTATGATGTGTTTCGATATCCACCGGTTTTGGATAAGCTGCCGTATGGCAGAAACTTTGTAAAACAAAGTCCGCTCCAAAATTCAAGCAAGCGAGTTCCTTCAATTCATCGCGCGTCATAGGACCTGTGGTGTCTTGCGAACCCACCGTGGTTATTTTAGGTTCGTAGTATCCATGCGGACGGACGCCAGGCATGCCACATGCCTTGCCTACTATTTTTTGAGCGAGCGTAAATCCTTTCCCAGTATCTTCAGGAGGTATGGGACGAATAAAAACGGTTGAAGGCGGCAATGAAAGGACTGATCTGGCTTTATGAGTTAGGCTTCTTCCAATAATAAGTGGCACGCGGCCCCCGGCTCGAACTTCATCCAAAAGCGTCGCGGGCGCGAGTGTAAAGATCAGAAGTACGGTTTTATCATCTCCCACAGTCACTCGTCCTTCAAGAGGATAAATATGAATGAGATCTCCCATATTTAGAGATCTGACATCACATTCTATGGGCAACGCACCCGAATCTTCTGCGGTATTAAAAAAAATGGGCGCGATTTTTCCGCCTAAAATAATGCCCCCTTGCCGCTTGTTGGGAACATAGGGAATATCCTGTCCAATATGCCAGAGTAAAGAATTGATGGCTGATTTCCGAGAAGAGCCCGTCCCAACTACATCCCCCACAAACGCAATCGGATACCCCTTTTGTTTCAGTTCATATAAAGTGGTTAACGCTTTGGGCAGGCGATGAACCAACATCGCCTGGGCATGTAAAGGAATGTCTGGCCGACTCCAGGCTTCTCCTGCAGGAGAAAGATCATCGGTATTGATCTCACCACTTACTTTAAAAACTGTAGCAGTAATTTTGGAAGGTATTTTAGGACGGTCTGTAAACCATTCTCCATTCGACCAGGATCCTAAAACTTGTTTGGCATAAAGATTAATGTTGGCTTTTTTAACAACGTCATGAAATGCGTCAGCGACTAAAAGAGTATGAGAAAGCGCTTTGGCAGCAATGGGAGCCAGTTCAGAATGTTCGAGCAATTGGATGAGTGGCTGTACATTATATCCGCCTAATAGGGTTCCCAGTAAAAAAGTGGCTTTTTTGGGATCTAAGATTGGGGAATGCAGGCGTCCGCAAGCAATGTCTTCTAAAAAAGAGGCTTTCACACGAGTGGCAGGATCCACACCGGGAGGAATACGCGAAATGAGCAAATCCAACAGAAAAGAAGGCTCTTGCCCTTTGGGAGGAGATTTTACCCACTCCACAAGCTCTGTAACCTGTTCAGTGTTAAGCGGGAGCGGGGGAATGTTTTGTCGCGCTCTTTCTGTAACGTGCGCGCTATAATTTTCTAATGACATAGTTTCTCCAAAGCAGTTATTCCTTGACGGACCCTTAGCATGTGATATATCAAAACAATATTTTTAAATCATTCTCAATGGTTTTTAAAACCGACTCAAGATCTGGTAGCTTCGCCATTTGTTTTTCTATACTGCGCGCGGTCATAATTTTAGGTTTTAAAGGCATCAGAAAGCTGTTTTAAGATAAAATCTTGATTTAAGATTTTTGTGCTGATCAAGTCTACGTCTTCGGAAAATCTATGATCTTCAAAGTAAATTCTCTTAATAGCTGTTCCTCCATAAAAAACAAAATCTTTCTTTAGCTTACACCTTGCAAAACACACCAAAAGCCAGCAAATCATGTAATCTTTCTCAAGCGTTTCTGCAGGTACACCGTAATGCTTAGCAGCTTTGTTGATTTCGGATAAAGGTATCATCCCCAAAGCCCCGTGGTTAATTCTTCGATATTTGCGTTAATTCTTAGCTGCCATCTACTTAAGTATTGTCCTTGGTTGGGCGATTGTGGATCAAGACGGACATAAATTTTAGGTTCTATCACACTTTTTTGCAGTTTATCGACGCAGTCACCCCTAATTCTTAAAGTTTCTAATAAAAAACCCAAGCGCTTCACAGCAGCTTTCGTAGGATATTTTTGAACATATTCGGTCAATCTATCTGGGTTCAACTCGTTTTGTTTGGTCCATAAACCACGACAGACTTCAATAAGTCCCCCACACAATTCAGGGCGTTCCAATCCATCTAAGAGTGTTCTTTCTAGGTTACTGATAACTACTTTATCCTGCTTAGTGATCCATTGGGTTTGAATGCCCCAGAAATTTGACTCTTTGCGATAAACAAAGTGGTAGTGAATGTGATGGACTGTTTTGCTACGGTGCCTTTTTATCGTGGTGATGTAAACGTCAAATAAAGGGTGGGTTGTCATGCCATGCAAGCGCATGGCACTATAATGTGAGAGGAAATAAGGAGTATTCCCTATCAGCACCTTTGCAATGCTTGGCCAGTTAGAGAGTTGGGCGTCTTCCTCCCCGATTTGTAAAATGATATAGATGCCGGCTTTCATTCGAGACAGCACGGTTCTTTTTACGAGCTCACTCAGTAAGTCACTGGTTTCAAAAATATTTTTCCCCAATATTTGAGCAGCCTCTTGAATGGAAAAAGTAGTTTTGCCCTGATTTGATAAGGTTCTTATTAGATGAGCACTGACAGGCCCAAGCGTTCCACTCCCAGTAACATGCTGTCCCATAAATTTATTATACGTAACATTTTAAGGACTTCAACCTTAAAATGTTACGTATGTCATAGCGACATGAAAATGTCCCCTCTTTAGCGATTTTAAAATGTCCCCTTTTGAAGGGTGGCCTTAAACTGGAGATAAAACCAGGGAAGGCCAGTAATGAAAGACGAGGGGCATTTAATCATGAGTCAGATAGAACGAGTTCTGAAAGTGTTGTTAGAGTCGGTCAAGGCAGGTTATTTAACGCTCAAAGAAGCAAGCGAGAGAGTAGGCTTATCCTATCGCCAGATGAAGCGCAGGAAGCATCGATACTTGAAGGAGGGGGATACTGGGTTAATGCATAGAAGAAGAGGACAAGCCTCTTCTCGAGCATTTCCGAAAGACTTCAAACAATCTGTATTGGCCCTTTATCGAGAAAGGTATTTAGATTTTGGTCCAACATTTGCCTCAGAGAAATTATTAGAAGATGGTTCTAAACTTCATCACGATACTCTTCGCAAATGGTTATTGGCGGAAGGTTTATGGAGTCCCCATCGAAAGCCCTCTGTGCCAATGTAAGTGAAACACGCTTTAAGATAGCCCTACTGGACTTGTTATTTATTCGCTGATATACAATACAGTATGCTCATTAAATTTAATCGAATCACCATTAATCCAAGAATGATGAACGGTCAGCCATGTATTCGGGGAATGAGACTAACAGTTCGTCGAGTATTAGAGGCTCTTGTACTGTATCCAAAATGGGAAGAGCTCATCTACGAATACCCAGAGCTAGAAGAAGAAGACATTCGTCAGGCGTTGGCATATGCCGCAGAAAGCCTAGAAGACAAAGTATTTTATTTAAAGGTGGCCGTTTGAAATTGCTTTTGCTGGATCAGGGTTTGCCTCGTTCTTCAGTTGAGCTTCTAAGGGAAAAAGGATGGGATGTTGTTCACGTGTCAGAAGTTGGACTGAGTAAGGCAGAAGATAAAAAAATTATCGAATATGCTATAAAAACAAAAAGAGTCATTGTAACTTTAGATGCAGACTTCCATGCTTTATTGGCAGTTAGTAACAAACCATTTTGTACGGTTATTCGAATTCGAGAAGAGGGATTACGAGCAGAGGACTTGGTCAAATTATTGTTAAATATCTGGCCGAAAATAAAAAAACATGTTGCTCAAGGAGTTCTGATTTCTGTAACTTCCGAAAACGTGAGGATCAGACATTTGCCTATTCTTAGGTGAGACTCAATGTTCAAGTTTTTTTAGATTGACTTTTACGCTGTAACATAAGTTTTTCTGCGTCGTTGCAAGGCCTGATGCGCTTGCGCGCTATACATTGGCTGGGGGACTTGGATTCGAACCAAGATAAACAGAGTCAGAGTCTGTTGTCCTGCCATTAGACGATCCCCCAAAATCCTCTATTTCCTAAGTGCCCTCACTCCAAGACGAGCAACCTCTAAACCTATCTTCGTAGCTTGTAAAATTATCCCCGCGCCTTTACTTATCCCTGCCGTCGCAACCGCAAGCCCCGCATCGACCACTTGACCCACTAATTGAACTCCTCGTCGCCCAGACTCTTGAAGTGCAGAGCCTTCCCCACCTACTGCCTGATATCCCGCATACGCTCCCCCCACTTCATACCCCGCCCATAATAGCATGCTCATAAATAAAAGCGGCAGAGCGAAAAACATCGTCATCACGACGAGTGGCATCACCCACTCCCCCAATACTGAACCTTGTGTAACCCCTAACACCTTCAAAAGATAAAGATTCAACCAGTTCGCTAAATGAAAAAAATAAGACATGAATTTGAGGGTGAAAATGCCTGCAGCACCCATCAATAAAAACTCTATGCTAAACCCTGATAGAATCAACCCAATCGGCAACATTAAGTAAACACTCATCAATACCAACCCCTGCACGACAGGAGCCGCCTGTTGCAGGGTATACATCATGGGGAAAAATTCAAGACTCTCAACAACCGCTCCCATGATACTGCCCAAATTCACTAATAATTTTTTAGTCGCTCCCCATACAGTGGGGGACGAATATCGATTCAAAGAAGGGTATGAGGCAGTTAGATCAGACATTATCGGCAAAGTGGGTAACCATTGCATCAGAATCCACTGATAAACGGTTTCATTGTCTGTCTTCTGCGCTTTTAGTAAACCTCCGTGCCGAGAAAGCCACTCTGTAACCCAGTCACTATAGTTTCCCACCACAGCTTCTTGTAAAACTTCTTCGATGGGTCTTGGATCCGCGTTGATGAGTTTCTTTAATCGAGGATAAAGACCGGGTATTACACCCTCACGAGCCCAATCGACTACAAACCCATTCCAAACTTGAGCACAGGTAGGTTTGTACACCCCCACTCGATTTTGATACTCCCGATTCATAACCCTTCCCTGATAAAAATAAGGGCCTGGCATTTGAAGATACAGCTCTGAACCCATCCATTCTGTAAAACCAGAACTGGCTTTCTCTAAAGCAGACTGGATCCGCCTCAGAGCTTGAGGCGAAGAAACCTGTCTAACACTCAACAAATTAACCATTTTGTTTTCGTCATACCGCAGAAGTAACTCTGATTTGATTTGCTGGTATTCTTTAGACTCCCACTTGTCAGGCGGCAATTCTTGCCGTTCGTACCGGTCAAACTTGAGCGTGGGGTGATAACACTCGTCAATAAATTGTTCTAAATCCGTTTGTAACACTGGATCAGTTATTCGAAGCTCATTGACCATCGAATAAACCCACATGGCATCCGACACACAAGGAATACTTCGCTTAGCAGCAGAAGTGACGCCTTCTGAAATAGAGATCACCGCAACCCACCAAATCGGTACACGCGTATGAGTCACTTCTCTGCTATGAACAACTTTCTTGTAAAGTGCCTCATCGTTATTTTCGTTAGCCGTCACGCAATTCTGAACAAAAGTGAGTTCTTGCTGAACTAGAGGCATCAAGGGCTGCCCAGCCAATACCATGAGGGTGAGCATACCAATAAGTTCAAGCTCCACTCGTTTTAAGGAAGTAAACCCCGCATCGGACGGCCGTTGGCTTTTAATGCTGTCAGTGAACCCCTGAATAATAATGAAGAGAAAAGGCAAAAAGACTAAACCCGTTTGGGTTAAAATGTCCCACAAGACATTGTATTGATGCCACCCTAAAATGGCCGTATGAAGTTCTGTAAGGGAGGAAACACCCAGAAAGTTCTGCATGATAAATCACCTTCTGAATGACTTAACTGCTTTCCCCGCGCCCCGCATGCCCGCACGTACTGCGCCAATGGCCGCACTCCCAGCACTCGCGAGCGGTGAACCGGTTCCCCCTACTCGGTCATAAACCTGCTGCAAACCAGTCCCAATATTAAGCCCCGCCCAACCCATCAAAGCCAACAACAGCACGGGGAAGAAAAAATATAGTCCTACGATTAAAAGCTCAATTTTGAGGGATTCTATGGAACTTCCTAGCCCAAGCCCACCTAATACCCATCCGTTATCATGTCCCTGCAAAGTATTCCCCGCTGACAGTGCAAATAACAAGTGTTGGTCCATCCACGAAGTCACATGAAATAGATAGGTCATAAATTTCAGAGCAAAAATACCCGCCGCCCCCATAATCAAAAATTTGAAAGAAAATCCTGAAAAGACAAGCCCGATGGGCAAAATCAGGTAAAGTCCCATCAATAATAAAGGCTGCACGACATAAGCAGCTTCTTGAGTAATATGAGCTAAAGGAAACTGCTTGAAGGACTCCCATAAAATTCCCCAGAATCCAGACAGTGTGTTCCACTCCTTGGCAAAGGCTCCTCTCCCCCCCGAACCTCCTTTCATAAAATCGTTTTGGGAATAAAACAATGGGCCGCTCTCGAGCGAACTTGGCATAACGAATAGTGCAATCGCATAGTTATAAACTTCATCCTCTGTCGGCTTATCCACCACGGTGCTCAAAAAACGCCGCGCATTTTCGTATAACGATACCGTTTCTCCCTCTTTTGCTCCTGGAATCGAAGTCAGTCGCACTTCCATTTTTAATTGCGAGTAAAGCGCATTGAGTACTTTCCCGTCATGCCCAAACCACCAGTCATAGCAGCTGGGGTTGCCTTCTTCAAAACCGCCTACGTCTGACACGGCATTCCTTCCTTGATAAAAATACTTCTTCCCAGGCCCTCGGAACTCTAAAAAGATCCTGCTCCCCAACTGCAACATGTCCCTTTCCCCATACTGCTTAATCAGCGCTTGCAATTCTTGCTCATCCGCTGACGCCCAGTCGGAAGATTCTCCTCGCCCTATCGTGGCAAAGGTATAAGCGGGAGTGTGACACTCTTGTTGAAATCGTTGAATGTTAGCAATGAGCATTGGATCTTGAATGGAACTTGACAGCATAACGGAACGCATCATTCGCACATCAGACATACAGGGTAAGCTTGTTTTAGCTGCGAGAGTAAATCCGCTTGAAAATGACATCACACCATACCACCAAATTGGGACACGAGTTCGCTCAACACCACTTTGGCTCACCCCCACCTTTTTAAAGGGCGAAAGGGCCTGGTTAAAAGGAATATTTTGAGTCGTAAATTTTGCGTCATCACTCCATCGACACAACTTGATGAAATTGAGTTCCGCGACATCTAGCGAAAGAATGGGTTGCCCAGCCAAAACGATAACCGTTAACATCGTGAATAAATCTAACTCTATACGGTGTAAGGACGTGATACTCGCTGACCGCGGTTGCTGGCTTTTAACCGGCTCTACAAAGTGTCGAATTAAAATGCCCAGGAATGGCAAAAACACTAACCCCGTTTGAGTCAGCACCTCCCACAACACGTTGTATTGGTGCCAGCCTAAAATGGTGGTATAGAGTTCTACGTAAGAATCAACGCCAATGGCATTCATGGTAACACCTCTACTCGAATGGTGGGGAGGGTGGTTTGCTGTGTATTTTCCGCTGCCTTTGCGAGCAGCCCCAGCCCCTTCGGGGCAAACATCGTAAAAGAACTGCAAGAGCTGTTCTTTGGGAGCGTCCCCGAGCGACGTAGAATTTTTCAGGTAAAAATGCGAGCAGCAGGCAGCGGAAAATACACAGTGAACTACCCATCAGTGAGGAATTACCATTCATGCCTATAAACTTCTTTTAACCCTTCGTTGAAATTCTTCAATTTTTTCCTTAGCCTCTTGAAGAGCTTTCTGTGCACTCGCCAGATCGTTCTGAAGATCTTGCTCTCTAAAATAGTCGTCCTGTTGAGTGTCATCAAGCGCTCGTTCCGTACGTTTCAGTTGTCGTTGTGCTTTTTTAAGATCTCGCTCAGTATCATCGAGATCTTGTTCTACGAAATAGCTGTACTGCTTCGCATCATCAACCTCCTGCTCTAGCCTCCCCATTCTTTCTTTTTGTCTCTCCCTTCGAGCTCTTTCCATTTCTTGAGTGATAACGCCTGCTCCCCGCTTAACCATCCACCCTGGCAAATCCTGCCCAGGATCTCCAGCTCCTTTTTTTAAGGAAGCCCCCATGCCTTCCATAGCACCAGCCACATGCCCTATCAGGTGAACGCCCGCCCACCCCACCATAGACGAAAATAGCAACGGCAAGGCTGCATACAAAACCGTACTCGCCAACCATATAGTCTGTTCAGCACTTGACGGCTCTGCGTAGAGCGGAGAAATATCCAAAAGCGACCATAAGTTTTGCTCTAACCACCAAGCGAGGTGCCATAAGTAAAACCAAAATTTAACGGTGAATAACGCTAAAGCGCCTAGCATCAAAAATTTTACGGAGTAGCCCGAAAACACCAAACCCAATGGTAACAAGAGGGTGATCCCCATCAGCGTAAAAGCCCCAATCGGTGGGACCATGTCTCGCACAATTTGCAAGGTTGGGCCTTCTTTCAACGAAGATAACCATTTACCCAACTCGGCTAAATTTTTTGTCCATCCCTTCTCTGACTGCACCAGCGAAGCATAAGGACTCTCGCCTCCGCCTACTAAGGTTCTTAAGAACTCATCTTGAACCGCCCAAAACACCTCTTCTTGTGTTGGATCGGAACACCCATTTTTTTTTATTTGATGCTTGATGCGTTCTATCGCCGCCAAAACATTCAAATGGTTTCGACCCAGATGTTCTAGTCCAGCATTACCATAACCATAATGTTGCTTTACAGCTGCTTCTCTTTTTTGCGTCTCTTCTTCGCTTTCTGTTAAGTGCGGTATGTATACAAGAGGTTTAGGCTTGAATTCTTCATGCGTGAAAGAGAAAAGACTTGCTTGATCTCTATATTTGGGAGGCGCATATCGCTCTAATAGAATACTGCGAAGACCCAACCAAATGGCTTTACAACTTATTCTTTTCCCTTCTAAAGCCTCTCTCACTTCCACTTCAGAAACCTTTTCTTGCCCTAAAGCGTGTTGCCTCCAAAAGTTGATACTCCATTTAAGACTTGCATTTGGACTTAAATAGGATATGTCAACCATTGTGTTTTCATAGAACCTTGGAACCGTTAAAAACAGTTGCGAGCCTGGCCACTCTGTATCTCCTTTGCCATAAATGGACCACATGCGGTTTACATTTTCATGGGTATGGAACTCTTCTTGTGAATTTGTTTTTTGATATTCTGACCGTGCGGGTATGTAACATTTTTCAATAAACTTAACCAAGACTTGAACGAGGTTGGGATCATCAATGACTTGGGTTTGGATCGCGATGCGCTCCCTGGCAATATCTCTTACACAAGGGATCGCCCTTTGTCCGGCATGAACTAAACCGTGAGAAAAAGACAGGACGCCGTACCACCACACCGGCAGTTTTACGGTTTTAAATGCGGTGTCTAAATGTGTAAATGCTTTATCTGTCTTTCCCGCTTCTTTGTTAAACGTTAAATCCTCTGAGATGACCTGTCCCCCTTCGCAGAGTTTTACATACTTCATTTTTTCCATATGAACAGGAATAAGAGGCTCTGCTGCCAATATCAGAACGGTTAGGGCAACCACACAATCAATTTCAACGGATTTTAATGCGGCAAAGGAGGATTCCCCTGGATCTTGAGTCGTTGAGGTCTCTAAAAAAGCGTTGAGCAAAATTCCTAAAAAAGGAAGGAAAGCAAGCCCTGTTTCTTTGAGAAGGGTCCAAATTGCGTTGTACTGCTGCCACCCCCAAAGGAGAGTATAGGTTTCAAATAGGCTATCAACACCCATGGATTTATCACTCTTTTAACAGTCCACAAAAGCACCATTTCTGAGACAAACTCCGCTTTTGGGTTGAATGGTGGGGATGCGGGAACTCCGGAGATCATCCGCCTCGGCCTTTTGAACCATCATTCGTAAATTTCGGCTCATCTCTTCCGCGGCCTGCACTTCTAGTGTAAGAAGCTCAAGATCGCCGACTAACTTATTTTTCCCTTCTTCCAAAAGCTTACTCGCCAGCGGATTATTTTGAATGCTCGGCAATGCTAAGGCGGTATCCAACAAATTCTTAGCCAAACGCCCTTCGCGGTGGACTTCTAAATACGCTTTATCAAACGCTATGCGAGCAATGACTTCATCTTTATGCTTCCAGTCGCGCGCAAGACGCTCTAGCAAACTAGCGGTGATGAGGGGGCCAGCGGTAGGGGCGCCAAGCGCACGCCTCAGAATGTCTGGTGTTGCACCGCCCTTGGTTTTTTCAAGAGAGTCTCTGGTATCTACAACCGCCTTATTTAATCGCTCTAAATTCTGTTTTGCCCGCAGGTGATAAATATAATCTATGCCCTTTGCTGGAATTCTGATAAAAGATTCTTTGGTGAGTTCTGTGTCTCCAACTAAATCTCTTACCACTTGGGCAGCACTGACGCCTCCTTTAAATGTCTCACTATAAATATTGTTCGGTTCCATGGCACTCGTGAGCTTTTCATAAGCACACTTCGCCGTTTCAGAGATCACTAGGAATGGTTTATTTTCTCCCGAACAAATGGCATTAGGATTGCAAGGACAAGGAAAGCGAAGGGGTTGCCCTGCTAATTCTTCTATCGACTGCATGGCTGTCAAAACGTTTCCATTTTTTTGCTTCTGTTGCAGTTCTTCAAGGAAGCGTGTTTGATTCGTAGTTAAGAGCGCGCGAGCCGAAGAGACTTCAGGGGTCAAACACGAAGCCTGTTCGAGCGCTTCACATCTCCTTACTTTCTGGTCAATAAGCCCCACGCTTAATTCCGTTGCAAATGATAAAAGATTAAACAAGCGGGGGTTGGTCGCTTGCAGGGTATATAAAGGATTATTTTGCAAAGCCCACGCCACTCTCCCTGCCCGGTTAAAAAGAAGCCGTGTGTCGACCTTAATGGCTTGTTCTAAAGCATCTTCAGGTTTAAAAAGTCCGCAGTCCAAACGGCTCCCCACCATTTGTGCCTCGCCGAGGGAGGGCACCTCTATAAATTCAACACCGGGAGGAAGCGGCGCTGCACCTCCTATGGCATAGTAAAAATCTGAATCTTTAGGGATTTGCTTAAAGGCTTGTTTTAAGTCAACCGATGCATTCTTAGTTTCCGCGTGGAGTGGAAACAATGTAACAAGGATGAGTATGTTTAAGAAGGTTTTGATACGAATTTCCATATTTGTCTCTCTTTTTACTCAGTCCCCGGCCTTCTAGGGATGGGCTGGCGATGCGGCGGTTCGGGAATATAACGGGGTTGCGGTTCGGGCGCCTCTTTCTCGTTGTATAAAACAGTCGCTTCGTTTCCTGGCCTTTCTTTATAATACAATTCTTCACTCAATGTTTTACCCAAATCATCATTCGATGATTCAAGCTGAGAGTTGATTTGAGCTATTCTCGTTTTAGCGAACCACGAAATACTGCCTTTCTTTTTAGGCAACTTTTTCTCACCTTTTCTGGGTTTTAAAACTTGATTCACATGTAGGAGAGCAGCCTGTTCGTGTTGCAATAATCCTTTAAAGGCGTTGAGTCTGGCATCATCGCTAAACCATGCTTGAATGGTTTTATCCGTCGCTTGTTGCGATTCGAACACTCTTTTAAACCCCTGATTATCGAACAATGCCTTCCCTATAAAATTAAAATCCTGCTCCATCTTATTAAAAGGTGTCCATTCATCCTTCGTGTTCTCACCCATGCACATTGAATGTTCGTTGAAAAGTTTTTGATTTAATAAATCGAGTTCCTGCTTCATCTCCACTACAAATGACGAGGGGTACGTGGCCATCCAAAACTCTCGTTCTGAACTGGATTTTGGAACTTGAGTGGAGAAAAGGCTGGGTTCCTCAGGTTTTATAATTGCTTCAAAACTAAAATTAAAAGGACTGTCACTAGGTAAAACACGTATCCCCTTTGGGTTCTGAACAAATTGCTGTATTCTTTCTATCTCGTTCATTTTTTCCATCTGAGATCTTGCATCCAGCTTATCCAAGACAATAAAAATCTGGTCATAGCGCTTTATTCTGGATTCAAAGGGTAAGTCATATTCCCCGTTCTTCATCTTCTCGTAAACGTTATGAATTCTGTGAAAATTCGCATCCGTCCTCATGGCCATGCCAATTTTTAATAGTTTTTTCTGAATGAGCGTGTGGATGTTTTTCTCAATTTGTTCTTCCAGTTTCCTTTGCTTTTCGGATTTTTCTGCCAGAGTTTGTATTCTGGAGTCTAAACCAGCTAAACAGGCTTCTTTACTTTCATGCTGATGTTTAAATTCTGAAGCTTCTGCTATCTGACTTAAGTATTTTATTATCTTCGGCCTCATGTTTTCATTCTGTGCTTGTCTTTGAATATCCGTTTCATCTAACCAGGCAATTAAAGAGCCAGATAACGGGTCTACCACTTTATCAAAGAGATGTGCCAATACCATTGCAGATGCCAACTCCCCCGTTTCAATCAGAAAACCTGCAGCCCAGGGTAATGGACCAGCAGGGGCTAGAGCTGCGCCTTCCGGTACCGCTGATATCCACTTGGCTCCTGCTACACAGTGTTTGGCTAAACAAACCCCGCCCTTAATTACCGTCATGGCCGTTGCAAATTCCGCCGTGTTGACTCCAATGCTCGCCCAGAATGCTAACTTCTGAGAGGTTGTAATCGTAGATTCATAGAGGATTTTACTTCTAATTTGTGACTTTTCTTCTTTATCTAAATCAGAATTATCCAACAGCACCCAATCCGGATGTTGCATATAAGCCGTGATTAAGCTACTTACCATCATGCCCAAAAACATGGGAAAAGCCTCTTTAACTCCACTTGATATAATCTTTGAAAGTTCTCCACCTAGTTGTCTTCCCCCATACGTCATGGCTAAACGTAGTGCTTTATCTAAATAAACACTTTGTTTTAAAAGAACCATCTCATTAAACGCTTTATCCGCGTAATGTTGAGTCAAATATCTCATAGTTTGTTGGAAGGTAAGCATTTGACCTGCCCTCACAATGGCTGCAGTTCCTGCAAACCCTATGTAAGTGAGGACTTCTTCTTTGAATCCTTTAGATGAAAATAAGTGTTGGATTCGTTCAAGACTGGCATCATCCGATAAAGCAATCCCTTGAATGGCATCGGCCAAGACTTTCGCAGTTAAATAAGTGCTGAAACTCCAGCCGGAAGAGGCCAGTATTTGCTTACCCCTTCCCATTTTGGCAAAGGTTTCCGCTCGCTTTTGTTCAAAAGGAGACAGTTTTGAAATTTCTTTCTCAATGGCTTCTGCCCTTTTGTCCATTAAAGCGCGTAAATCTGGGTTCGAATTAAGACGAGATTCAAATTCTGAAATGAAATCCTTTAAAAATTGAGGAACTTCCCCTTCTTTGTAACCAGACTGAAGCATTAAAAGAATATTGGAAACAAAATCAAATTTGGAAGATTCAACTGCTGAAGGTTCAATGGGTTCTTTTGGGGG
>JACQPQ010000025.1 GCA_016207405.1 Gammaproteobacteria bacterium
TGACCAGGTCGTTTCTATACTTCCCACACATAAAGCGCCCACCATAATAATAGCCATGGGGCCCATTTCTGTTTCAAACATACTGACGAGCCTTTCATTCCTTGCAAAAAGGCGAGGAATTTTTTGTGTGGAAAGTGTGTTGACTGAGAATAGTTTTCCAGGGATGTAAAACATTTCTTGCAGTTTTCCCGAAAGGGGCATATGAACGCGGTGATAGTCACGAGGAGATAAGTAAAAGGTTAAAAAGTGTCCTTCGCGGAATAAAGGTGCGCGGGGAGGATAGTTTCCAAGAAGCGCCGCCAGTGTAAAAGAATGTCCTTTCGCCTGAAGAAGCGTAAGGTCGCTTATCTTTCCTTGTGAGATCAGCCTACCGGATATGGGAGATAAAAGTGTGCGAGGGGTATATTTTGGTAGAGCTTCTGGAATTAAGCGTCGTGTAAAAAAATCGTTAAACGTTGTGAATTCATTTGGAGTTTTCTTTTCACAGAGACTCATGTCAACTGCATAGTGGTGCATAAACCACCGAATGAACCTGTTCTTCCACCAGGGCCAGCGAAGATTCGCTAAAAAGCCTACTAGGGAAGAGAGGGCATGGTGGGGAAGACAGTGCTGAAACCAAATAAAAAAATATGACATGGGTAATCCTTAAAGAAGTGGTTAGTGACTAACCACTAAAGCCTCTATTTTGGCCGCCAGAATAAAATCATTTTTGGTAAGCCCTTGAACCGCATGAGTAGAGAGTGCAACTACACAGCGGTTAAAGGTAACCGTCAAGTCAGGATGATGGTTTTCTTGGATAGCTATCCAGGCAACCGCATTTACAAAGGCCATGGTGTGAAAATAATTTTTAAATGGAAACGTGCGTGCGAGCACTTTTCCATTTTGTTCCACTTGCCAACCGGTAACCTCCACAAGTAACTCCTGAACTTGTTCGGGAGTCAAAGGGTGAACCAAACCTTCACAGGCTTGGCATTTTTGTGTTATGAGGGCCATGATTTATATTTTCCCATCTTAGCTAGTTTCGGAGCATATCCCACATAAGAGCTTGGAGTCAGTGTCTTCAATTGTTTTTTTGCGTCTTTGGGAATAGTCAGAGTATCGATAAATTGATGCAACATTTTGCGAGTCATCTTTTTCCCCCTTGTAAAAGCTTTGAGTGTTTCATAGGCGTCTGGGATCTTATACCGGCGCATAACCGTTTGAATGGGTTCTGCCAACACTTCCCAGGAGGATTCTAAATCTTGATTCATAATAGGCGCATTCACCTCAAGTTTATGGAGCCCTTGTAAACACATATCGACTGCCAATAGACTGTGCCCAAAGGCCACTCCGATATTGCGTAAACGGGTAGAATCCGTTAAATCACGCTGCCATCTGGAAATGGGTAATGTCCTTGCCAAATGTTGGAAAAGTGCATTTGCTATTCCACAATTTCCTTCGGAGTTTTCAAAGGCTATAGGGTTGACCTTATGCGGCATGGTGGATGAGCCCACTTCTTTTTTCTTAATCTTTTGTTTGAAGTACCCTAAGCTCGTATATCCCCAAAAGTCTCGATTGAGATCAATCAGAATGGTGTTCTGTCGACTTAAGGCATCAAACCATTCAGCCATAAAGTCATGGGGTTCAATTTGAGTCGTATAAGGGTTAAAGGTAAAGCCAAAACTTTCTACGAATGTTTGTGAAAGTTCTGGCCAGTTGATGTTGGGGTAAGCCACAGACATAGCATTGTAATTCCCAACGGCACCATTCATTTTGCCTAAAATGGGAAGCGCGCTGATTTGTGCCCTCTGACGGTCCAATCGCGCAACAAAATTAGCCAGTTCTTTACCGAGCGTAGTTGGGGTCGCTACTTGCCCATGTGTACGAGACACCATAGGCTCCCCAGCAAATTGATAAGCCAATTGTTGTAGGTCGCCTATCAGCTGTTCTATTTTGGGAAGGAGCGCATGCGCTCGGATATCCTTCAGCATTAAACCATAAGCCAGGTTGTTAATATCCTCTGAAGTACACCCAAAATGAATGAAAGAAACTGCTTGTTTTAATTCAGGGTTGTTGCTGGCTAAACATTTCTCTTGCAAATAGTATTCAACGGCTTTGACATCATGGTGCGTGGTTTGTTCAATGGCTTTTACGCGCTCGGCTTCTTTTTCATTGAATGTTTGGATAAGACCTTCTAAAATTCCGACTGCCTTTTTGGAAAAAGGGGAGAGGGGGACGACAAGCGGATGCATGGCAAGCGCTTTTAACCATTCCATTTCAACCCGCAGGCGGTATTGGATGAGCGCATGTTCACTACAAAACGACTGCAGATTTTTGACTTTTTCAAAGTATCGTCCATCTAAAGGGGAAAGGAGAGAAAGAGGTGTGATGGTCATCGTTCGATTATAAGGAGAAAAACTCTTGCAACCAATAGCCCACTTCGAGATCTATTCCCATCAGTTCTTAAATAGCGCGGGAGACTTAACTTTACCCTTGCCGCCTCCTTTTCACTCGCCGCGAGATTTATTAAAACCCTATCAGCACATGCTTCGCATTCGAGCTTTTGATAGCAAGGCGGTAGCGCTTCAGCGAACCGGACAAATCGGGACGTTTCCTTCTTCAGAGGGGGAGGAAGCCTCTATGGCAGGCATCGCATTCGCGATGCAGGCGGAGGACGTGTTTCTCCCTTCTTATCGAGAGCATGGGGTATTATTTGCGCGGGGCGTTTCGATGGAGGAGGTTCTACTTTACTGGGGGGGGGATGAACGAGGCAGTAATTATGCCAATGCCCGCCAAGACTTTCCTATTGCAGTTCCCATTGCAACACAAGTTTTGCATGCAGTAGGCGTTGCGACGGCTTTCAAACTCAAAGGGGAGAAAAAAGTAGCGGTAACAACCTGTGGGGATGGGGGCTCTTCGCGGGCTGATTTTAATGAGGGGTTAAATTTTGCAGGGGTATGGCAGATCCCACTCGTTGTTGTAGTGGTTAATAATCAATGGGCCATTTCGGTTCCTCGTTCTTCTCAGTCCAAAGCAGCCACCTTCGCACAAAAAGCCATTGCAGCGGGAATGGAAGGGATCCAAGTGGATGGGAATGATCTGATTGCTATGACGCATGTGTGCCGCCAAGCGGTTGATAAAGCAAGGACCGGCGCCGGCCCCACTTTAATTGAAGCGGTGACTTATCGAATGGCTCCCCACACGACGGCAGATGATGCGAGTCGCTATCGAGGACAAGAGGAAGTGAACTCCGCAAAAGCTCTTGATCCCATCCTAAGACTTAAAACGTTTTTAATGCGTGAAAAAGTATGGAGCCTTGATGAAGAGGAAGCGTTTAAACAAAAGCTTCAAGAAGAAGTGAATGAAGCGGCAAAAGCGTATCAAGCGATGTCTCCTCAACCCATTGAATCTATTTTTGATTATTTGTATGCAAAACTGCCTCGCGCACTAGAAGAGCAAAAAGCACAAGCGGTAGAAAGGAGCGAGTTATGACGATGATAACTATTGTAGAAGCCGTTAATCGTGCGCTCGCTTATGAACTAGAAGCCGATCCTTCGGTCGTGTTGCTTGGGGAGGATATTGGTGTAAATGGGGGCGTCTTTCGAGCAACAGATGGCTTACAGGCGCAATTTGGAAAAACAAGAGTAATAGATACCCCTTTGGCTGAAATTGCGATCTCGGGTGTTTCGGTAGGCTTGGCAACTCAAGGGCTAAAACCGGTTTCAGAAATTCAGTTTATGGGGTTTATTTATGCCACCATGGAACAGCTTATTAGCCATGCGGCTCGCATGCGTAACCGGACACGAGGGCGCTTGACGTGTCCGATGGTGGTGCGTGCCCCTTATGGGGCGGGCATTCATGCGCCCGAGCACCACTCTGAAAGCACAGAGGCTTTGTTTGTACATATTCCGGGATTAAAAGTTGTGATCCCTTCTACACCTCGTCGAACATATGGGCTGCTTTTGGCTGCCATTCGAGATCCCGATCCCGTCATATTTTTGGAACCCGAACGGATCTACCGCCTTATCAAGCAAGATGTGGAAGAAGACGGCGTAGCATTGCCGCTTGAAAAATGTTTTATAGAAAGAGAAGGATCTGATCTCACTTTAATCAGCTGGGGGGCTTCCATGCATGAAGCGCGGCAAGCGGTTGCATCGCTTGAAGCAAAGGGTGTTGGGGTTGACCTGATTGATGTGGCGACTTTAAGCCCCCTAGACAGTGAAACGATCCTCGCTTCTGTTGAAAAAACAGGTCGATGTTTGATTGTGCATGAAGCGCCCAAGACGGGTGGAATGGGTGCGGAAATTGCAGCGAGGATCTGTGAGAAGGCGCTTTTATCGCTTAAAGCACCAGTCAAACGAGTGACAGGATATGACATCATTGTTCCACTTTACAAATTAGAAAAGCATTATTTACCGAGCGTAAAGGTTATTCTTCAAGCCGCACAAGAAATTTTGGAGTTTGCATGATTTTAGGGTGAGTAGATTTTAGGGTGGACTTGCGCGAGCGCAGCAAGCAGTCCACCATAATGTAGGGTGCGCTTGCGCACCGCTTTTTTAACGGGATGAAGGCATGATTAAAACATTTCATTTACCAGATTTAGGGGAAGGCTTAGCCGAAGCGGAAATCCTTCGCTGGAAAGTCAGCATTGGGGAAGTCGTCAAAGTCGACCAACCCATGTTAGAGGTTGAAAATGCAAAAGCCGTAATGGAGGTACCTGCTCCTTTTTCAGGGAAAATCCTTAAGTTTTATGCAAAGCCAGGGGACACGGTAGAAACCCACAAACCTTTGGTAGACATCGAAACCGAAGAAGCTGAAGAGGAAAAGCTCATGACTGTCATGCCAGCGGCCTCTGGCATCCAGCCTAAAAAAGATGCCGGGAGTGTGGTGGGATCGGTTTTAGAAGGTACCGAAATTATTCATGAAAGGGTAGGGCAGGATAAGGGCAAGGATACACCCCGAAAAAATATTAAGGCGACCCCTGCGGTTCGGGCCCTTGCTCAAAAAATGGGTGTGGATTTAACGCTTGTCTTGCCTTCTGGACGTGATGGACACATCACGCCAGCGGATGTAGAACAGTTTTCTAAGCAACTGGGCGCGTCAGGAGACTGGGAAGAGGTGCCGCTTAAAGGGTCGCGTCGAACGATGGCTTTAGCTATGGCGGCTGCCCATGCAGAAGTGGTTCCTGCCTCACTGGTTGAAGATGCTGATATAGAAGCATGGCCCTCAGATCAGATACCTATGCTTCGCCTTATTTCCGCTATGATTGTTGCTTGCAAAGTGTGCCCTGCTTTAAATGCTTGGTACGATAGCAAAACCCTCTCTCGAAAAATATTCAAGACGGTAAACCTTGGGATTGCGATGGATTTAGGAGAGGAAGGTCTTTTTGTTCCCGTTCTTCATCATGTGGACCGCTTAAAGGGGGATGCCTTAAAAAAGGCATATGAACAACTGAAAATCGATATGAAGGCAAGGACTTTGCCGTCTGAATCATTACGAGGGTATACGATTGTCTTATCCAATTTTGGATCGATCTCTGGGCGATATGCTTCTCCGGTTGTCTTACCGCCAACCGTAGCTATTTTAGCGGCGGGGAGGGTACGCCAAGAGGGGGTGTCCGAAAGGGACGGGATCGCTATCCATCGCATTCTGCCTTTATCTTTAACCTTTGACCATCGCGCAGTCACGGGGGGGGAAGCCGCTCGCTTTTTGGCAGCAGTGTGTGTGGAATTGGGAAAGACCCGTTAGATTTAATTTGAGCCAAACAGAACCTTTCACGTAATCCCTGCAAGAGTTACATTTCTAATTGGATGGCTCGCACTTATCCACAATCGCTGGACCTTTTTAAGGGTCCTGCTCATATGGATAAGTGCTCGCTTTAAAGTACTGGGCTTACCCACTTATAATTCAAAAGAGGCGTGGGCAGAATGTCACCGGAAAGAATTGCGCAAAAATTGGCAAAATCTTAAAGATGTACTTTTTAACGATAAGAGCCGTGGAATTGTTGATCTAGAACTTGTCGTCAGAAAAGATCACCGTCCAATCATTAAAGAGCTTATAGATTTGAAAAAGTTTAGAGATTTCCGTGTTGATATGGATACAGTAGTATGGAATAACGGGTTTGATTTAGCCCCTGAATTTTTATATTCCCATCTTCAAAAGCCTAAACACTTGCAAAAAAAGAAAAAAACAAGGACACGAATAGCAAAATAGGGGGTCAGGTCTTGTCTTTTTTTTCTCGTTCCCACGCTCTGCGTGGGAACGAGAAACGTGTGGAAATGAGAAAACAAAAGCGTGGAAACAAGAAAACTTGCCCAAAACATACCCTAAGTTCTACAATTAAGACATGTCAATTTCAGAACTTATTTTTCAACAAACCAAACAACTCCCTCCTGAAGCCCAGGGAGAGGTGCTGGATTTCGTGATTTTCCTGAAGAAGAAAAATTAGCAAGAATCTGAAGAAGTAGAATGGAGTAAGCTCTCTGTGACCTTTGCTTTAAAAGGCATGGAAGATGAAATATTTCCTTACTCGTTCAAAGATGTGAAGGAAAAGTTTTAATGGGTAAAAAACCAGGCCAAGTCGTTTTGTTTTCCTTCCCTAAAACCAATTTGAAATCAGGGAAGTTACGACCAGCATTATTAATTGAAAAGCTGCCAGGTCCTCATGATGACTGGTTAATCTGTATGATAACTTCTCGTTTCTAAGCGTATCCATTTACATGCATCCATCCAGTATTGAGATTATTGGCGTCGGTTTATTTACCATTGCGGTCATTCATACTTTTTCGACTAAATTATTCGAGCACCTTGCACACATGCGCCCGCGACATGCTGGAATGTTTCACCTGTTGGGTGAAGTAGAAGTAGTTTTTGGCTTCTGGGCTATGGTATTGATTTTCTTGATGATGGGGATAAGTGGGAAACAAGCTACCCTATACTATCTGGATAGCCAAAATTTCACAGAGCCCTTGTTCGTGTTTGCAATTATGGTCGTTGCAGGCAGTAAACCCATCCTAGAATTGTCTCTGCTGTTTGTGCGAAGTATTGCACGGCTTATTCCACTGCCAGGTGGGTGTCGTTTTTACTTTGCGACCCTCTGTTTTATTCCACTTCTCGGTTCTTTTATTACAGAGCCTGCGGCCATGACCTTGGGCGCATTGATTCTACGTGACCACTATTACACTCAATCACTGTCGACAAGGCTTAAGTACATTACTTTGGGCGTCTTGTTTGTGAATGTCTCTATTGGCGGTACCCTAACACCCTTTGCTGCACCCCCTGTGTTAATGGTGGCCCATAAATGGGGGTGGGATCTCGGATTTATGTTCACAACTTTTGGTTGGAGAACCATACTCGCTGTGATGATGAATGCGCTTTTGGCTACCTGGGTGTTTCAGCGTGAATTTCTGGGCCCCAAAGACAACGGACCAGTCGAGCACACATCGGTTCCCTTTACCATTATGATGGTGCATCTCTTATTTCTCATTGGGATAGTAATTTTTTCACATCACCCTGTTTTCTTTATAGGTCTTTTACTATTTTTTCTAGGATTTGCACAGGCTTATCCGCATTATCAAAGTCGGCTCATCTTACGTGAAGGACTGCTCGTGGCTTTCTTCTTGGCAGGGCTTGTTGTCTTAGGTGGGCAACAGAAGTGGTGGTTGCAAGAAGTGCTTTCTGGCATGAATGTCAATACGGTCTATTTTGGGGCTACCCTACTGACTGCCATTACTGATAACGCGTTGCTAACCTATTTGGGTTCGTTGGTGGAAGGATTAAGTGCAGATTTTAAATATGCATTGGTCTCTGGGGCTGTAACAGGAGGGGGCCTCACCATCATTGCCAATGCACCTAATCCTGCAGGGTTTTCTATTTTACGAGGTCGATTTAACGAAGGGACGATCAATCCTATTGGTCTTTTGCTCGCAGCGCTTCTACCGACTGCTATTGCTATGCTGGCTTTTAGAATTTAGGCTTTTAGCAATAAAACTCTATGTATATGACAAAAATTTTGGTCATTCGCTCTTTTGACCATTCATTCTTTAATGGGTGCTAAATAGATACAAAATCAATTCATTAAAACCTCAAATTATGCCCGCGCGCAGTATATATGAGCTAAAGTATTGTGATAATTTTAATACAACCGGAGACAGCCCTGGGGGGGAGCAGTTACCATATTTCCTTACAAAAGAGTCTTCAAAATTTCAAGAAAGCGATGATTTTCGATTTCCGTTCCAACACTTACTCGTAAAACATCTTGTAACAAAGGATGCGTCCCGTCCAAGCACTTTATAAAAATGTTGTTTTTTTTAAGACTTTCAAAAATGGTTAGAGCTCGCCCGGCAGGGGTACGGAGCACAATAAAATTAGCTTCGCTCGGCCATACGGTTAATCCAGGGAGCGCTTGAAGCGCTTGATATAACACTTCCCTGTTTTGGACAATTTTTCCCACTTGCGCTTTAAAAACGTCTTCATGCCGGATGGCAAATCGTGCAATGCTTTGGGTAATCGCATTAAGGTTATAAGGAAGCCGTACTTTATTTAAAAGAGCAATTATTTTTGAGTTGCCAACGGCATACCCAAGACGCAATCCCGCAAGCCCCATTTTAGAAAATGAACGCAGTATCAAAAGGTTAGGGAACTGTTCGAGTTCCGTTATAAAAGTTTTTTGAGAGAACGGATAATAGGCTTCATCCAAGACAACCATCCCAGGTGCTGCTTCCAGCAGGAGACGAATGTCCGCTTCGCTAAAGCAAGAAGCGGTGGGATTATTCGGATAGGACAACACGATTAAGGCGGGTTGTACTTTTCGGATAGTTGCGAGGCACTTTTCTCGGTCTAAGGTAAAGTTAGGATCCAGAGGCTCCGAATGATAGGGCAACCCCACAACAGTTGCGATGGTTTTATACATGACAAAAGTGGGTTCTATCGTGAAGAGTCCTCTTTCTGAATTCTGAAAGGTGAGAAAGAGGATCTGTAAACATTCATCCGATCCATTGCCCAATAGGATATCCAGATGATTGGGTAATCCTAGGCTTTGCCTCAGCTCGGTTTTCAGTAAATCTGCTTCGCCATCGGGGTAGCGATTAAGAGAAAGTGTGGAAAGTTCTGTCAGTAGAGCCGTTTTGAGATCTATAGGCCAGTCATAGGGGTTTTCCATGGCGTGAAGGAGAATGCCCTTAGTTGGGTGTGCCGTTGAATACGCCTGCAAATCTAAAATATCTTTGCGAACAAAGGAGGAAAAAGTATTCATAGGTCGTCATGGTACATCGCTAAAATAACATCGGCAACGGCTAGTCTCTTCCCCTCTCTTGCCAATGTAAGCGAGACACTTTTTGGACCCCCATCACGCATCAGTTTAATTTGAGTGTCTGGTATACTCGACAATATGTAATTGTCGAGTATACTCGTCATTATGGACACAACCTCACTCACGACTATCCTCTCAGATTGGAGCTATTGGGACAAACCTATACCCAAAGCTGTTCCAAGAATCGTTCATTTGCCTAAGCGCTTATCTTCAGACTTAGTACTTGTGATACAGGGTGTGCGTCGATGTGGTAAATCCACTTTCCTCCGACAATTGATTAAACATTATCAACTCGATCCGCAAGTCTGCACGGTAGCTAATTTTGAAGATCCGAGACTTGCAGCACATTTAACACATGAGCTTTTGCAAAAAATCGTTGAAGTCGCACATGTGCGCCAACCCAAAGCTAAAAAATATTACTTTTTCTTTGATGAAATTCAGAATGTAGAGCTTTGGGAAAAATGGTTGCATGCTGAACTTGAACGGCCTAAAAATCATTATTTTGTTATCACAGGGTCAAATGCCACGTTATTATCCGGTGAATTGGGGACGGCGCTTACAGGAAGGCATTTGACCGTTCCACTGTTTCCTTTTAATTTTCAGGAAGTGCAACAAGTTTACCCAAAGGCTTCTTTCGTGGAGTATTTAGAAAAAGGCGGATTTCCAAGAGTATTGCTAGACAAAGAGGGAGTTCAATTATTGCCAGAATACTTTAATGATATTGTAGAGCGTGATATTCGTGAACGTGTGCGAGCGCGTTCGAGCCAATCCATAAAACAGCTTTTGCAGATGGTCTTTGAAGCATGTGGTTCAGAAGTGAGCTTACGAAAATTGGCAGGGGCTTGCGGTTTAACGGCGGATACCGTAAGTATTTATTTAAATGTGTCTGAAAGTGCCTATTTGATTGGATCTTGCCCGTTTTTTGCTTATTCAGAGCGACAACAGCTCGTTCGAAATAAAAAATATTATCCTATTGATTCCGCTTTGCGCACTTCCGTCATTACACCAACGGGGTTAGATAAAGGGAAGAGCTTAGAAATCGCTGTTTTTTGGCATTTGTTAAAGCATTTTAAGGCAGTTTATTATTGGCGTGGAAAGGGAGAAGTTGATTTTATAGTACGCGGGAAAGATGGCATAACACCTCATCAAGTGAGTTTGGATGGTATCAAGCCAAGGCACGAAGCGGCACTTGAGGATTTTTACACACATCACAAGAATGCCAACGAAGCAGTTTTTGTAACGAGCGAAAATGCAGAGTCTTTTTTTATAAGGCCATCTGTACGGCAAGCATAAGCGCCTGTCGGAAACTGGAAGAAGACGCCTGTCCCGTACCGGCTAATTCTAATGCGGTTCCATGGTCAACAGAAGTTCTGATGATGGGTAATCCAAGGGTCACGTTTACGGCCTCGCCAAACCCCTGGTATTTTAATACAGGCAACCCTTGGTCATGGTACATCGCTAAAATTACATCGGCAACGGTTCTTCCCAGGGGTTTAAACACGGTGTCTGCTGGATAAGGACCCGAAACCAACATGCCCATTTTTTGGCAGTACTTTATAACCGGCTGAATCACTTCGATTTCTTCTCTTCCGAGCGCACCCCCTTCTCCCGCATGGGGATTTAAACCACAGACGTCGATATGAGGGTGTGGAATGCCCCACTCCTCTTTGAGCGCCTGATGCAGAATTTCGAGTGTTTTTTGAAGTTTTTGTGGTTTTATATGACTGGCAACATGACGAAGGGGTAGATGAGTAGTTGCAAGCGCAACTCGGAGGTTTGGACTTGCGAGCATCATGACAACGTCCCGCGTTTTGCACAGTTTAGCCAAGAATTCCGTTTGACCTATAAAGGGAATACCCGCTTGATGAAATATACTTTTTTGTACAGGCCCTGTCACCAGAGCAGAAAAAGTATGATTTAAACACCCTATCCCCCCTTGTTTTAAACACTCAAGGACATAAGGAGCATTGTGATGGGTTAGCTTCCCAGGCATACAGGATGCCAGTAGAGGAACCGGAAGTATTGTGAGCGCCCCTGCAACCTTTGGTTTTGGGGGGGCAGCCCGATCAAAGTTTTTAAGGCATATTTTTTTACGCAGGCGCTTTGCACGTGCTTGGAGAAGTTTTGGATCATCGATGGCAACCAGTTCGTGAGGAAACGGCTCTTCTGCGAGTTCAACGAGAAGATCAGGCCCTATGCCAGCAGGCTCCCCGGATGTCAGGGCAATTCGCAAACAAGGAATGGAACTCATAACCGAATTTCTACAAACGCCTGATCGCGGATCTCTATTAGCCAATTTTGGGCAGCCTCGTCAAATTTTTTTCTTCGAATGAGATCTAGAGCTTGCTCACGGCGATAAGCTAAGGTTAAATCTTCTGTTTTTGAGGCAATGAGTTGTGCAATATGCCAGCCCTGCTCTGTGGAAAAGGGTTGGCTAATCTCCCCAGGACGCAATGTCGCAATGGCTTTTGCAAAGGAAGGTCCGAGGGAAGCAGGCTGTACCCACTTAAGGTCCCCTCCTTCTCGAACCGTTAAAATATCTTCTGAGTAAAGTTTTGCAAGTTCAGAAAAAGATTCTCCTGCAAGCACACGCCCGCGGAGGTGGAGCAATTCTTGTTGAACCGCTGATTCGCTTCGCATTAAATTGGGTTTTAAAAGGATATGACGTACATTCACCTGTTGTACAAGGTAAGGGGTACTCGTACTCGCCTTTTTGAGTTGTAAAATATACCAATGGTTTTCGCCTTTGATGGGAGAGGAAAATTCCCCATGATTCATTTCTAAAATTTTCTGTGCAAAGAGCGTGGGTAATTCAGAAAGCGCATGAGCGCTTTGAAGGGTCCACTGCAAAGGGTGACCCATGGTTTTAAAAAGGGTTTGAACAATTGCAATATCCGCGAGTGTTTTACCGGCTTTAAGCTCTTCAACTATTTCTAAAACATGGGATTCAGAAAAAGGGGTTACCGGTTCTATTTTTGCAGTAAGTGGTATAGCAAGATAAGCAATTTCGTATTGAAGGTTTTCTAAATGCTTTGGGTTTGCAAGCAAAGCATTGGTAATCTCTTGCTCTGCAACAGAAACTTGACGCAAAAGATGCTTTTGGCGTACCTCGGCCGCAAGCCATTCCCTTTGGACTTGCTTTTGAAGAGAAGAAAAATCCAACCCTTTTTGTTTTAAATCTTCTTTGAATTGTTCAAAAGTCTTTCCTTTGGATTTTGCAATGTTCTGAAGAGTGGTATAAACCGTTTGATCGTCTATTTTAACCCCTAAGCGTTCTGCCATTTGGGTTTGAATGCTTTCTCGGATCATGGCTTCCAGAACTTCTCTTTCTGCTTCCCCTTGGGGCAAGGCTTCGAGCGCATGTTCGGTCCATTCTACTTTTATCCATTTAAGCCTTTCGTTTAGTTCACTACGAGTAATAACGTCATTATTCACAACGGCCACGATGGTATCTATAGGAAAAGAAGGGGACGGAAGCCCTTCTCCATGTACGAAGAAGGAGAGGCTAATAAAGAAAATGCCCCACTTTTTTAATCCGCAGTTCAAAATCCGCACTCTGCAATTCATTAAAACCCCACTAAACGATGTCCTCCCAGTGTGTCTCGATACCCCGTGATAGAAGATTCTAACAACTGGCCGACTTTTTTCCCAACCCCTGTGAAGCCTTTTAATTCCAACTGCACCCACAGAGCAGTATCATAAGCCACACCTTCCAAACGTGTTTTATCTTGTCGCTCGATTTGTTTTCGGTTGAGCACACGAATGGCCCAGCAACAACTGGCGTATTCTACACCATAAAAATACTCTAATGCGTGTCCTGATTTTAAATCATAATAATAACGACCAAAGGCTCGCCATGCGCTTCCAATAGGAAAAGCAACAGAGCCATCGAGTTGATTTTGATTGGGATCTCGAAACTGATAATACAGATTGGCAATATGGTTGTGGGGGCCCTGATAGTTCACCCCCAGAGCGTGTCTTAAGAAATTATCTTTCTCATAATCCCACTGGCTGGTGGCCATTATCGTAAAGCGGTTTTTTAAATTGACAGTGAGTTCGCCAATCAAAGGAGAAGTGTGCGCGGTTTCTTTGGGGACTCCCTCGTCCAGTGTCACCTTCCGGTCTCTCAAGAAAAAAGCCTGTCCCAGTTGAATTTGAAAAGCCTGTTGTCCGGTTGCTTGATTCAGCATTCTGGAGGAAAGCGCAACGGTCACATGATGGTCATCTCCAATACGGTCTAACCCTGAAAAACGAACCGTTCGAAATAACTGAAGAAAATTTAAGGTAGTGGCGCTACTATCAAAAATAGGAATGTCATCCTGGGAACGTTCTGGAACATAAAGGTAAAAGACGCGGGGCTCTAAAGTTTGTATAAAAGGAGTGGAAAAAAATGAGTGTTGCCTTTCCAAAAATAAGCGGCCATCCATACTGAATGTGGGGATCCCACGGTCAAGCGTTTTAGGTCCACCCGGCGATACCGGTTGGTCTAAATCATAGTAGGTAAAAAGATAGGACAAAGAAGGAACCAACCGACCAAACTCGTTTTGGATAAGCCAACTCAAGTTGGGTTGAATGCTGGCTCTCACCGCTTGATCAGTGATGGGGCTTGTCGTATCTCGCCTAAAATAGACAAGCTCTGTTTTAGATGAGAGCGTCAGGCCATTTCGAAAAGGATGATAAGTCGTCGTCAATAATCTGGGAAGCTGTTCGAAAGGCCTGTTCTGATCAGCAATGTCTCGGTCTAGCGTTTGGAACCCTTGTATGTGGAATAACGAATTTACCGGGTCACTTTGATATAAAAATGTTGCACTCTGTTCTAAATGACTTAAGCTCGCCAGGCTTAAGTTATCGCCGAGATCTTCAAAGTAATCTTTATCCGAGGTACGCGTTGCGTTGATGCGGAGTTGGGTATGAGGGCTCCACTTCGTGTTCTGCATGAGCTTTACAAGGTTTCGATTGCTTGTGTCTTCTTGCAATTTATCATGGGGCAACCACTCGACGTTGAGCTCGCCTTCTGTAGTTTGAGTCAGATAGCGGAACTCCGTTTGAAGCTGTAAGCCTCTATCCGAAAGAAAACGAGGGGTGAGTGTGGCATCAAGATTAGAAGCTATGTTCCAATAAAAAGGGAGAATGATTTCTTTTCCCCTCTTACTGGAATATCCAAAAGCAGGGGGTAAAAAACCCGTGTGCCGTCGGTCGTCTATCGGAAACTTAAAACGGGGAACATAGAGAACGGGAATGTTTTTAATCTTTAAAACAGAATTTTTAGCGACTCCAAAACCCGTTTTAGGGTTTAAAGTTAAATGCCCCGTTTTAAATTCCCAAGTGTTGGATTGTGGCCAGCAGGTGGTGTACGTAGCGTGCTTCAGCGTAAGAATATTGTTCTCATCCACTTTCAGTTCTTCTGCCATACCGCTTGCATATAAAGGATCTAAAAAATATTGAAGGGTTTTGAGGATGAGAGTGTTTTCCGACAAATCTGCTGTGGCTTGATCTCCGATAACTCCCAGTCCTCCGCTTTTATACTGAAATCCTTTCTCTAGCGTTAGAATGCGGCTTGTCGACTGATACGTTGCCCGTGCAGCTTCTAATTGCTGCTCACCTTGTTGGATGTTTACTTTGCCTTCCAGAATAGAAAGCCCTGCTTCTGTAAGCTGACTCTGTTCGGCTTCGAACGAAATAGGTAAGTCGCCTTTTAATGAAAATTTGTGAGAGGAAAGAGGAGGCCCTAGATAAGGATCGTGACACCCGCGAAGAGGGCGTAAACACTCGCACTGGGTAGTTTTTATGTCAGGGCATAAGGGGGTTGCACTTACAACACCTTGAAGGGTTAGTCCCCAAAAAAGCCATGCGTATATTAGGGGTAGAGAAGTTTTTTTATCCATCCTTCTTTTGAACGTGAATACTGAACTCTGGTATGTAACCGTGCATCCCCAGCTTGCCAGAATTCAAAGGAGTCTGGCACCACTCGAAAACCCGACCAAAAAGGAGGGCGGGGGACTGGCTTTCCACTGAATTTTTCATTGTAGTGTATCACGTGTTTTGCTAAGGCTTCATCGTCTTCCATAGGATGCGATTGATGAGAAGCCCAGGCGCCAATTTGGCTCGCGCGAGGCCGCGTTTTGAAATACGCATCGGCTTCCTCGCCACTCACGGCTTCTGTTTTGCCTTCTATTCGGATCATCTTATTCAGAGTATGCCAATAAAAGCACAAGGCGGCATAAGGATTTTCTTGGAGCTGCCTTGCTTTTAGGCTGCCCAGGTTTGTATAAAACACAAATCCTTCTGCGTCGTACTGTTTTAGCAAAACAATTCTAAGACTCGGTTTACAATTTTTACCTACTGTCGCCAAGTGACCTATGTTGGGATCTTTTTCTTTTTGGGTAGCTTCCAAAAACCACTGCTCAAAAAAAATCATGGGATCGATAGGCAAAGAGGATAAATGGGGCATGAACTTATTCTAAGAGGGATTGATGATAATCAGCAAGCGTAGTTTGGTAGGTCAGATCAAGTATTTTTTATTGGACTTTAAATAAAAATGAGTCATACTTTATATGTTTTTAATATTCTTAAACTAATTAAAAGGAGAACACAGTTATGGAGACAAGAAACTTGAGTTTTGGGATGACAGGGATTGCTTTAGCTTTAATTGCTTGTAGTTATTTGGCAGTGGCCAAAGTACCCCAATCCCCAGCACAAGAACAAAAAATATGTAAAGCAGCGGTGCAGTCAATCCAAGCTGATTTGGCACTAGTGGAATCGCTTCTGGAAGCAACATCGCCAGTCCTTACTAAAGAGTTTGGGCTTTCGGAGTTGATCTCAGAGACAAAGAAATTAAAGGGTGAGCTACCAATCTTTTTTGACTGCAAAGAAGGGAGTTTAGACAGCAAGGCACTTGAAGAAGCACTTAAAATATTTGGAGACGACATTAGTGGTTTACAAGTGAGTGCAGCCGAAGCGGATGTCAAACCGGGGCAGGAAACCGCATTAGATAAGCTAATAAGCGCCGTAGATACGGTTAAAACAATACTCAATACCGTAAAAATGTTAGGTTTAGACAAGTTTTTAATGCCTAAACCTGCTTAGGAAACTGAGCTGAGTAGGTTGGGCACGTTTTTTGTGCCCAACGATTTATTTTGTTGGGGTGCCTCCTAGACGGAGGCACCCGTTTAAAAAAGTTACATTGCTATTGCATTACGCTTCGGCTTCGAGATGTTCTTTTTTGGAAGCCATCCACACTTCTCTGGCTGCGCCAATATTGACCGCGGCAATGGAAAGACCCACGATTAAATCTGGCCATGCTGATAGAGTATAGGCGGTTACGAGTCCTGCGCCCACAATGGCCACATTCGCAAAGACGTCATTACGCGCAGATAGAAATGCAGCTTTCGTCAGGCTACTCGCATGATGCCGATAGCGGACTAAGAGAAAAGCTGAGATGAGATTGACCGTAAATGCTCCAGCTCCTGTGAGTGACAGCGATATCGCCTCAGGAGGTACTAACGTCGTAAATTTCTGCCATGCTGTCCACAGCGTTGCAATCCCTGGAACCATAATCAACCCTGCAAGCACTTGACCCACACGTGCGCGCCTTCTCGCGCTCCAGCCTAAGGCCAAAAGGATTAAGAGATTGATAGACGTATCTTCCAGAAAGTCGATACTGTCCGCGAATAACGATACGGAGCCGATAGCAACGGCCACCATAAATTCAATACCAAAATAAGCCATATTCAGAATAGCGACCCATCGAATGGCTCTACGAAGAGCGAGATCAGAAGTTAGATTCATAAGTTTAAATACTGCCAAATTTCATCGATACGTTTTTTAGTATTGTCATCCATCGTGATAGGAATTCCCCAGGTGCGAGAAGTTTCTGATCCAACCTTATGAGTTGCATCAAAACCGATCTTTCCTCCTAAGTTTGGCACGGGGGAAGCGAAGTCTAAATAATCGATAGGGGTGTTTTCAAGAATGACGGTGTCTCGTGCGGGATCCATCCGCGTACTCATTGCCCAAATGACATCTTTCCAGTTGCGTGCATCGATATCCGAATCTGTGATGATAATAAATTTGATATAGTTAAATTGATTGAGGAAAGACCAAATGCCCATCATGATGCGTTTGGCGTGCCCCGGATAGCGCTTCCGTATCGTAACGATTGCAAAGCGATAAGAACACGCTTCAGGAGGTAGATAAAAATCGACGACTTCTGGATACTGTTTTTGAACGAGTGGAATAACAATTTCATTCAGTGCTGAAGCTAAAACAGCAGGTTCATCCATGGGGCGTCCCATGTAGGTGCTATGGTAAATTGGGTTGTATCGTTCTGTGATTTTTTCAATCGTAAAAACAGGAAATTTTTCAACCGAATTATAATAACCGGTATGGTCGCCAAAAGGCCCTTCTTCTTTTTCTTCTTTAGGATAAAGGTAACCTTCTAAGATGATTTCAGCATGGGCGGGAACGTACAAGTCATGCAACTGGCATTTTACGACCGGAGTTCGAGCTCCCCGATAAAACCCTGCAAAAGCAAATTCAGAAAGGGTATTGGGGATAGGAGTCACTGCCGCAAGTAAGGTCGCCGGATCGGCCCCAATCACAACAGCAAGCGGGAATTTTTCGTCCGGATGCACTTTTTGCCACTCCAAGTAATCGAGGGCACCGCCGCGATGAGCCAGCCAGCGCATAATGACTTTATTTTTGTCTATGACTTGCTGGCGATAAATGCCAATATTCTGTCTCGGATGATTCGGCCCTTTTGTGACCACTAACCCCCACGTAATCAAGCGGCCTGCATCGCCTGGCCAGCAGGTGGCAATGGGGTAGCGGGATAAATCGATCGCCTCTTTTTCTATCACGACTTCTTGGCAGGGTGCTTGTGAGATCACTTTGGGGGATGCATAGAGCACATTTTTATAAAGCGGTATGCGCTTGATAAGTTCTCGAAAGTGCTGGGGAGGTTCTGGTGAGCGAAAAGAAGCGAGTATTTTCCCAATGTTTCTTAACCCTTCTTTATCGGAAACCCCCATCGCTAAAGCAATGCGTTTAAAATCTCCAAAAAGATTTCCTAAGAGAGGAATAGTATGGCCCTTGGTTTTTTCAAAAAGTAAAGCAGGCCCTTGTTTTTGGAGCGTTCGATAACAAATTTCGGTGACTTCAAGGTACGGATCGACTTCGAGGGAAATACGTTTTAATTCTCCGGTTTCTTCCAGGTGGGTGATAAAATCTCGTAAGGAAAGATATTTCATAAATTAAATCGCTTTTGAATATTTCCCAGATTGGTTTTTTTGAAGGTAAATATCAAATCCCGCACAAATGTTCCGAATAAAGATTTTACCAAGTTCAGAGACTTTTATTTGAGAGCCGTCTGAGGTAATAAGGTTTTGTTGTGATGAGGCTTCTATATGGGGATGTGCTTCGCGGAAGTAATCATCAAAATTTACTTTAAAATTTTTATAGAATTCTTTCTTATCTATAGAAAAATAACACATTAACTGTTGGATAACCCACTGCCTTATGATGTCATCTTGGGTCAAGGACTTAACTCGTTCAACCGGTAATATCCCCTCGCTCAATTTTTGAGTGTAGGTTTTTAAATGATGGTGATTTTGAAAGTAGGTGTTGCCCAAAGATCCAATCGACGACACTCCCAGCCCCAAATAATTTTTAAAGGTTCCTGTGGTATATCCCATGCAATTACGATGTAAATAACCTCCTTTGTAAGCTTTGACCAGTGCATCATTAGGAAGTGCAAAATGGTCCATTCCAATGGGTTCATATCCTGCATCAAAAAATGCCTGCCGTGCGAAGAGGAAAAGGTTTAGCTTCTCATAGGGGGAGGGGAGGGCATGGGTGTCGATCAGCTTTTGATGTTTCTTCATCCAAGGAACATGAGCATAACTAAAAAGTGCAATGCGATCCGGCTTCAACTGAATGACGCGCTCAATAGTTTTTGCAAAACTCGTTTGAGATTGATGTGGCAAGCCATATACCAGGTCAAAGTTGATCGAGTCAAACGCAAGGGTTCTACATTCCTGATAGAGAGTTTCGACGAGTGTAAAGGGTTGGATCCGGTGAATGGCCTTTTGGACGTTTGGGTCAAAATCTTGAATACCAAAAGAAATACGGTTAAAACCTAATTGTTTGAATAAAGCGAGCTTTGAAGAGGTTGCTAACCGCGGATCACATTCGATAGCCATTTCGAACGAGGGCGCCAGACTGAAAGCAGAATTCAGTTTTTCAATCAGTTTTTTGATCTGCGTTTCTGTTAGAAAATTTGGGCTTCCCCCTCCTAAATGGAGTTGAGTAATAGATTTTTTCCCCCCTAAATATGGGTGAATACAGTCGATTTCTTTAAAAATGGAGGACAAATAAACTTCCGAAGCAGGGCTTGCGAGTGTGCGAATAACAGTATGACAGCCACAGTAATAGCAAAGGGAATGGCAAAAAGGGATGTGGATATAAAGTGCAAGGCTGTGATCTGACGTGCGGAGTTTAGAAATTTCTGTTGGGTAGCGTTCGGTATCGGTGAGCAGATCCCAGGCAGGAACCATGGGATAGACGGTGTAGCGTGGTATTGCAATATCGTACTGCCGTGCGAGATCTGGAGTGATGGGGGGTGATGGGGGGTTAGTCAAGTGAGCTAATGAAAAACATGAAGCGTGTGATCGGTGGCTACCGCATCGAGTGGAATATCCCAGTCTTCTTCTGGAAGCGTTATCACATGCTGGAATTCATAAGCAAGACCAATAAGCCGTGGTCGACCAGAGGTTTCGAGCGATTTAAATTGAGCCAACAGGCGGTCGTAATAGCCTCCCCCCATACCGAGTCGATAGCCACGCTTATCAAAGGCAACCACAGGTAAGAGAATTAAATCTAACTCGTCTACGGTGATATTTTTTTGATGTGCTTTAGGCTCTAAAATTCCCAAGGAATTCGGGAGTAAAGGATCGCACGGTTCGTACCGTACAAAATGCATTCGGTTTTGTTTGATACAGTCGATGACGGGAAGGTAGCATTGTTTCCCGAGCGTCCAGGCTTTTTCTAAAATGGGAGCGGGACTTACTTCTCCGTCATGGGGAAAGTAAGCAGCAATATGTTGACTGGCGGTGAAAAAGTGAGAGTGGATCACACCATCCGCTAAAGTGCGAGAAGCTTCAATCCGTTCGTCCAGGACAAGGCGTTGACGTTGGCTTCGAAGGGATTGTCGGATAGTATTACGCATAAAAATAAAAAGGCATCAACCACCTGTGCCGGCGCAAGCATCAACCCTGAACCAGTGCGTTCAGGTGGGGGCGTGCGTAAAATGCTTTTAGGCTTCCCACATTAAAGTGGGCATGCGCACGAGCATCTTGCTTGGCTCCCAGTACACATTATTTAGGCTCAGATGTCTCTTTGCTTGCTACCGAACACTGCAGTCGATGCCAAAAATCTGTAATTAATCTCGTTTATTGCGAGCCACTGCACTCTTTATTTTATTGTGCAAAACTTGTAGGTGTTTGTCCAGTTTTTGGTGGTCGGCAGATTGCTGTTTTTGCGTGTTTTCGCCCACTTGCTTTTTAAGGGCCAGTAGTTCATGGACGATATTAAGCGCTGCCATGATGGTAATTTTCTCCACGCCCACAATGCGCCCGGATGCTTGAATTTGGCGCATTTTGCCGTCCAAATATTCTGCGGATCGATACAGTGCATCCTGTTCGTCTTCTTTGCACGAAAATGGATATGCCTTATTGAGAATGTTGACTGAAAAGGCGGGAGAGACATCAACGTTAACATTCATACGGGTTCATCCTTGTTCCGTTTTTAGCTTGAGCAAAAGAGATTCCAGCTTAGCTTGGGCAGTGTGTTGTTTTCCTAACAACTTTGAATGTTTCGACTCTGCCTTTTTCTGCATCTGGCGTAACGTATAATTTTCTTTTCTCAAAGTTTCGCATGTTTGAATGAGGTCATCGATACTCTGATTAATTTGTTGTATCATCGATTCATTCATAGTGTCATCCTGATGTTTACATTTACTATAAAACCCTTATTGGGGTAGGTCAACTTTAAATTCCATGGATGGAATTTTATATCCATAGATCAGAAAGGACAGTTGAGTATGAATATGCGTTGTTTTTCTGAACGACGTTCTCGTTTCATGGAAGAAATGAAACCCAACAGCCTTGCATTGATCCCGGCAGGAAGTGAGCAGTTGCGTGATAGGGATATCCACTATGTTTTTCATCAGAATAGTGATTTCCACTATTTAACAGGATACCCAGAGCCGCAAGCACTCGCTCTCTTCCAGAAAGGAAAAGGCAAAAACGAAACCGGGCGGTGGATCTTATTTAATCTTAAAAAAGATGAAGTCATCGAGCGCTGGACAGGCACTCGGATAGGTCAAGAGAAAGCCTGTAGTTTTTATGGCGCAGATGAAGCTCATGCGATAGAAGACCAAGATGAAGAGATCCCAAAGCTTATGGCAGGGTGTCAAACCCTGTACTACCCCATCGGCGTTTCCGAACCCTTTGACCGCCGAGTGAATGGGTGGGTTCATACTGTGGAAAAGCAGGTTCGAACGGGCCTTAGTGCCCCATCGGTCCGAATCGCTTTGTCGAGCATACTGCATGAAATGCGGCTCATCAAAACTGCACCTGAACTTGCGTGCATGCAAAAGGCAGTCGGTGTGTCTTGCTTGGCCCATGAGAGAGCGATGCGAGTTTGTCAGTCGGCTACTTCTGAATTCCAGATTCACGCAGAGTTGATGCGTGTATTTATGGAATCGGGTTGCCGGCATGTGGCATACGAGCCTATTGTGGCAAGTGGAGAGAATGCCTGTATTTTGCACTACACGGAAAACACAGGGCCTCTAAAATCGGGAGAACTGCTGTTGGTTGATGCGGGAGTTGAGTTTGAGGGTTATGCGAGTGACATTACGCGAACATATCCTACAAACGGCAAGTTTTCGCCTGAGCAGAAGGCTTTGTATGAAGTGGTACTTGAGGCCCAGCAGGCAGGCATTGCGGCTGTCAAGCCAGGCAATCATTGGAATCAACCCCATGAAGTGGTTATTCGGGTATTAACCGAAGGGCTGGTGGATTTGAAAATTCTTCAGGGGAGTGTGGATACTTTGATCGAACAAAAAAGCTATGAAAAATTTTATCCACACCAAACGGGCCATTGGTTGGGCTTGAATGTGCATGATGTGGGTGCATACAAAGTAGATGAGGCTTGGCGAATCTTTAAGGCGGGAATGACCTTAACGGTGGAGCCGGGGCTTTACGTTAAATGCGAGCCAGAGGTCCTACCGAAGTGGTGGAACATTGGTATTCGCATCGAAGACGATGTTCTGGTAACGGAAACTGGGGCTTTGGTGATGAGTGAGGCGCTTCCCAAAAAGGTCGCCGATATAGAAAGCTTTATGCGAGGGTAGGCATTTCGAAATGCAGAGTGTGTGTGTGTAAGGGTGCGCTTCTGCACCGATTGTAAGGTGGACTTGCACTCGCGTTTTTTTGCGAGCGGTCCACCGGTTTTAGTCCACCGGTTTTAGTAGGAGTACAAATTGAATTCGGCTGTGCGTCTTGATTATGATGTCGTTATCGTTGGCGGTGGTTTAGTTGGAATGAGTTTAGCGCTGGCGCTTGCACCTTATCCCCTTAAAATTGCTCTCCTTGAAAGTAGGGTGGACAAAGCTCGCGTTTTTTGCGAGCGGTCCACCGGTTTTCTAAAACCCCTCGTCTTATCCGAAAGCAGTCGACGCTTTTTTGAAAGTGTTGGTGTTTGGAAGGAACTCAAGCCGTATGCGGTTCCCATTGAAAGCATTCATGTTTCTGAAGAGGGACATTGGGGGGTGGCCCGTTTTAAAGCCGAACACCAAAAACTGCCTGCCTTTGGATATGTGATTGAATCTGCATTACTAGAACAAAAATTGAAGGAGCGATTAGAGGCAGAGGCAAAATCTATTACTTTTTTTTGTCCCATCGAAAATCTTGAATGTGAACCTCAAGACAACATTCTTCTTCGTATCACGCATGCAGGCATCGTTAAAGAGCTGCGAGCTCGATGTGTCGTGGGTGCAGATGGAACGTATTCCACTGTGCGAAAGTTAATGAACATTCCGGTTATCAGACAAGATTTTCCCGAAGCGGCTCTTGTTGGAATACTGACAGTAGGCAAACCAAAACCGTACACTGCTTTTGAGCGTTTTTTAAAGCGGGGCGTTCTTGCGGTTCTGCCTTTTTCTGATAATCGGTTTGCTTTTGTTTACACAAGACCAAAGGAAGAGATCACCCATTGGATGTCTGTCAGTGATGTGGTTTTTTTGGAGCATATCCAGGTTCAATTGGGTTATCGTCTAGGAAGAATACAAGCTGTACAAAGAAGTGCAACCTATCCGCTGGCGCACGTTCTGGCTGAAAAGTGGCGAGTTTCAAATGCGGTTTTATTAGGGAATGCCGCGCATACGTTGCATCCGATTGGTGCGCAAGGGTTTAATTTGGCTCTCAGAGATCTTGCACTGCTTGCAGAGTACCTGGTGAGGGATTATCAAAAAGAGGGAACTTTAACTTTGCAGTGGATGTCGGATTACGTGTCGGAACGTCAAAACGCTCAAAAACAGGTTGTGCGATGGATAGATTTTTTAACTCGATCCTTTTCCGTACGGTTGCCGGGATCAGGAAGTTTGCGGAGCCTCGCTTTATTTGGTATCGATTCCTTCCTGTTTCTTAAAGCGCCGCTATTGAGGTTTGCTTCTGGGCTTTCTGATATTCGCCCCCGTTTACTTCGGGGGCTGTCTAGCTGATTTTCAATAACCCACTACAGTGATCTCAGGCTCTACTAATAACTGCTGCGGTATGAATACTTCAACGTCAGTGAGCCAGCCACCTCTCCCTTTCGAGAGGTTTTCTATTGAAAATGCAAGACCATTCTGGATGGAAATATTGTACGTCGTCAGTTGTTCTTTCAGTTGTTCTTTTATAAATTTACCTTTGCTTTTAAAAAAATATTTCACATAGATGTCTTTCTTGTCAGAAGGGAAATTTGAGCCCAAAAAACTGATGCGGAAATAGTTCGCCCTATACGGAATCTTAGGAAACATAAACCCTGTTACTTGGATTGTTTTTCCTCCTGTCTTGAGCTCTCTTCCTTGGCCTTTTATTCCTATAATGACTGTTTCCAGAGAAGGTGCACATTGAGAAGAGAGTCCTTTTATGTACAAACTCATTTGTTCCCATTGTTGGTATTTTGTAAATTCATCAAGTTTCGCAATTTCTCCCATGCATGTGGGAGGAAATTTTATTGCGGCATTGGAACCTCCTCTCTGTGCTAGGGCACGAGCATATTCATTTAGTTTTTTTTCACGGAATCCACTGCCTTCAGCCACAAAACCTCGTCCTCTCCCCGGTGGTTTATCAAATTGGCTGAGTGGTATAACGTCACTCTCAGAACTCTGTGCAGCAACATCAGGCTTTTCGTAGGAACACCACGCGCCTTTTTGTATATCTCTGGCCTGATAGCTTCGGGCAATTTCTATGCGAGCGTTTCCTCTGTCACCCCATAGACCACCATTATGTGCACGGAGATGAAAGCAGTAAGGATCATGCCGAATGGGCGTGTCAACATACTGATCCAGCAAATCAGAACCTTCACCTATTATCATTTTCTCAGTTTTATCCATGACGACATTCATGACTAAATTCAAACCTTTTCTTGTATAATTTTCCAGCTTTGACTCATTGTTCGCCTCAATAGTTTTCTTAAGGCTGTCTCTTAATTTAACTTGACGAATTTCAGATTCATCCCAATCATATTCATAAAATTGTACGACTGCGCCTAGCCTTTCTAATGGTTCGTTTACACGGGGGTCCGTTTTTCCAGACCAATACGCCTTTGCCCACTCAACTGCGTCTTTATAATAGTTCCCAAGTATTGCGGCAAAACCCATCCACGCAAATACTGCTAAGGGGGCAACGGCCGGTTCGATGTCGTCTGCAGCTTGAAGTGACGAAGTATAGGGTTGATTGAGTTCTTTTGATTTTGAAATACAATGCCAATTTACTAGAACGGGAGGTCTTTCGAATACTCTTTCTGTAGATTTATCCCAGTAACCTTTGGGAGCATAAACCGTATTGTCTTTATCTACTTCTGGAAGCTCTATCATATACACTTGTTCATTAATGTCGTAGTAGTGTTGATCTTTAAATACAACTCCCGAAATGAGGGCAAAAATTTCAGCATTATTACCAATAAAAGGGATGCTACTAAAAATTTCTTTAACGTCCTTAAAATAAATCGTATCAATAAAATCGTGTTGTCCAGCGAAGTTCTTTGCACAGTTAGAACCCACAAATTCTTGCGGCGCTAGAGATTCTCTCGTTGAAAAATCCTTTGGAGGGGAGGCAAGTTGTTCCCCTTCATCATTAAATGTATTGACAAATGTTTGCATCATTCTGGGTTCATCTAGGTGTATACCGAGTGCCAACTCTCCACCACTCAATTTGTTTTCATTGAAAGCAACTTTTTGCCCTTTTTGATTAAAGGCGTGTAGTGGTTGATTTAAAACAGACTGAACTGCAACGAGCACAGTGGCATCTGATTTGCCTTGAACTCCTAAGTGAGAAAGTGTTTTTGGAGCAGCAATCGTGAGTTGAATGAGGTTAGATATTTCGGGTAGATGAGCATAGGTTGTTATTTGTTCGCTTAATGATTGCACTGAATTTTCACCTGTGCTCAACGCTGATAATCTTGGTTCTTCGGGTAATGTATTCAATACACCCTCAAGAGGGATGACCGTTACTTTACGCTCTTGCTTTTTGTCATCCATGGAGTTGGCCGGTAAAACGGTTGCTGGTTCTACAGCGTTGACTTGTAAAATCTTTTTGAGTACATCAGGGTTTTGGGTTGATAACGCGAGGTTTCTGGCAACTTCATCTAAATGATTTTGTATGGCTACTAATTCTTGATACCGAGCGGGATTTTTTATTCTTAGTTTTCCCACATCTCTTGCTGCGTTTGTACTCTGGGTAAAAAAAACCAAAAGAGGTATTCCAATGAAGGTAAATATGCGAAAAAGTGTTGTCATAGAAGTAACTCCTTTTTTATTGAGTGACCAGAATATCAGGAAATCCTCGCCAAGATTGATCGTTCTTAAGAACGACGTCGTCTCCCATCGAGCGAATCATTGCAGAAAGAATATAATTTCCAGGCTTTATACCCGGCGGAATGGTCAAAACAGATTGATCCAGTTCATTTGCAATAAATGTTGATTGAAAGGCAGGTAAGTTATGGTGTGTACTCTTCTCACTTTTGTTCAATAACGGAATGAGGAGATCACGCCGCGAAAGCGGCGAATACAAAGAGGCCAATGCCCAAAAAACCTCAACGGAGGCATCTTGCGACCCTAAATTTTCGAGTGTGAAATCTTTTATAACAATCTTATCTCCCCCGTTAACCCAAAGGCGACCTTTGGGATTGAAATCTTTAATAGAATCGCCCTGTCTTTGAACAACGGTGTCATAATATACCGTTTCACCTTGATAGGTGTCAGCCATATAAAGAGAAATGTGTACGTCCTGTGTATTTTTGAACAACAGAGGATACTTTTTCTTGGCTCTTTTAATATCTGCCAAATATAATCGATCGAAAGCTTGGTATCTGTTTGTATATTTAACGTCTTTTTTATGAGTTCCTCTTGTTTGAGGATAAGGTTGGTGAAAGACGCTGAGTTCGCCCTTGGCATCGTAAGGATAAAGAAGCTGTAAGGAAGGCGATATATTTTTTTTACCTTCACCTAAAAGAGCAGTGGTTAAGGCGCTTAAAATGGTGGAGGCAAGATTGTAGTGTGTATCGCTAAAATAAGCCTTCTCATTATCGATGGTCCATCGGTCTCTAGAATCTCCCATGATGCGGGGGTTAATAATAATATCGATATCATTTTTGGTTTGAATAACCGCATACATTTTTTGCGGAGTAGTCGCCCCAAGATAATTTTTATCTTCCTCGGAACTGGCAAACCCAATTTCGTTTTGGAAGTTTCCATGTGTCAAAGATGCATCAAGAGAGCGTTGAAGGGCAGGTTGGTAAAAAAAATCCGCATACTGGTTCCAGTAGTCCATTTGACCTCTGACTGTCCTAAAAAACAGTTCTTCTATTTTCTGAGAACGAAGCTCGGTTGGAGTATCGCGTGTCAATACTGTAAATGAAATGGGAGGGGTTGTTGTACGACTAGCAAACTTTGAAGCGAAAGTTTTTGAAATTGCATGTATCTCTTTTTTTACACCTACAATGCCGTAAAGCTGGAAGGTATTGTTTTTATAAGAGAGAAGTGGTGCACCGGTTATGGGAACCTGAAACCTGAACCATTCTGTTTCATCAAAAGATGTTTTGTTAAGCGTTTTCAGGGCTTTAGATAGTGTAGCGTAATCGCTTGGAGATTCCTTCTGTTCGTCCCAACCCATGTCATACCATGCGACAGTGGTTTGCTCCCCAGGCGAGGGTGGTTTCGAAGATATGACGATAGGGATTGGTTTTGTAAATTCTTTTCTGAATGAGACCAAAGCAAGGTTTTCAAAAAACGTCACGGTTTTTATATCTTCCCTATCGGATGTTTTAAATTTTTCATTAATCTGGAAGGTGATACCTTTTTTAATAGGTTTATTCGATTTAAGTGGCACAAAACAACTTTCTGCAGTGAGTGCGGAGGAGGGTGAGATGAATATACCCGAACACCTTCCAGCGGGAGTGACGATATAAACAATGAGATCGTAAAGTTTATCTTTGGGGATGTCCTCTGCAAAGGCATGACCATTCAAGAAAATGCAGAGGAGCACAAATTTCACGGCCGTTTTTAATATAGGGTGCATAGGTAACATTTTTATTTATTTTAAGTTCCGAATCAGTCCATTTCTTTTCTCGTTCCCACGCTCTGCGTGGGAACGTCAGTTGCAACGCGAGAGCGCCGGGGATTGTGTGTCCCCACACAGAATGTTGGCACAACAAGAGAAACTAGACACGAGGTTTGCATAGAGTGGGAAGGACCGACTTCCCTCTATCTTTACCACTAGAAATAATCTTTTCCCGATCATGTAGAGTAATTCCCATGTTTTTTGTTGTCCCAATCAACGTGGTATAAGTACGTCCTTGTGCATTTGGGGCAACCTTTTGAATAATTTCGAAGCTCTCTAATAGATCATCATCATCCGTAAGCCAAGCGTCTGGTATCTGTGCCACGATTTTGCGAGCCACGGCAGAAGCAAGAGCTGCGCCCGGAACACCTATACTCCCTGCAAGGCCAACCAATATATCAATCCACTGCTTATGGTTTGTGTTATCTTTTTCCATGACAACCATGCTAAGCGAGTCATTAATATTCGCGTCATAGTAGCTCCAAATAATTGCTATTGGTGCGTCGTTTAGAACAGTCCAGTTATTCGTTGTTCCTTTGATAAAGTCTAATGGTATTGAACCTTCAGGATAATTGTTGTCTTCAGGTGCAGGAATGCGGATATTTAAAAGTTTCATATGTTTCTTCTTCATTAGACAATGCCCCTCCTCGTTTTCATCGGGCGACTCCTCACTACAAAAACCATTAATAAAGGCATAGGGTTCAGGGACACCCTTGAACCAGGGTTCCTGAACATCTTTTATGTCATATCGGGCAAACCCCTGTACTTCTAAACAGTTATACAGATTCGAAGCCTCTTGATTCTTGGCGAAGGCGGAAGAAATTGGCATAAAAAATGGAGTTGCTTGGGAAGTTGTGCGCCCTTTCCCCCCATGTTTCTTCTGTGCCTTGTGCCGCTGTTGTTTTAGTAGTGTATTTACTTTCCACAAAGTTGAACGCATCTCCTTTCTTTCGTCGCGGTCGACGATAAGTACATTTTTCTCTTTCGGTTTTTTATCCTTATTCAGTTTTATCGACCGACCGACTTGATCAAAGGCCTCAACAAAAGTAGAAGTCGGCCCTCGATAATTTTTGTCTCCTTTTTTGCAGGAAAGGCCAGGATTTGGATTTTTCTCGGTTGAGATGCATTTTTTAACATCTTCTCCAGGAGGGGGATAAGCCACTAAAAACTCATCCCAGTTATCGGTGCTTGAAAAGAGAACAGCGCTTGCTTGTTGGAGAGTTTGGTTTTCAGCGGGTTCTCCCATTATCAAATGAAGCGACAAAAGGTCTTGGGTTAAATCTTGAAGTCCCTGCAGTTTTAAAATATTTGAGTCTAAACTTTCTACAACTTGAGATAATGCGATTGTTTCTGTTAATGCAACGGGGTTATCTGAGGAAGCGCCAGAAAGTTTGGTTAGTGCTTGTTGGTATTCTTTGAGGAGAGGAGCGAGGGCAACAATGAGTTCAGGAGGTTCTTCCCCCGCTCTTGCAGCACTCGCCACTTGTTGCTCAGAAAATTTACTGAGTAAGAGATTTCTAAAAGTGGGATCACCCAACTGGTGCGCAATTTCGCGAGCAATGTCTCGATAGTGGTTGGGTAACTCTTGTAGGGTGAATACTTCGCCTGCCGCGCCAACTGCTATGTTCCAAAATCCAAATAGCAATAGAGTTAATAGGTGAGAAAATTTTCTCATTGTTGACATCCTCCATGAAAATCATCCGATAGATGTATTTGCACACAAACTGACTAAACTAACTATAGTAGTGTATGTTTTAATTTGTCAATTCAATATTTTGCGTTCCCGGGTAAAACCGTTCTCTTGTTCCCACGCTCTGCGTGGGAACATTGTATAAGTTATGTTTCTCGTTTCCACGCTCTGCGTGTGAACATCGTATAAGTTATGTTAGTATACCCGCGATTTCGTTTTTAACACGGTCAAATTTCTCATCTCACTATGTCACTATGATTTATCAAAAAATAAAACTTCCACAACAAGGCGAACGCATTGTCGTTCAAAATGGTCGTTGGGTGATCCCTTCTGTCCCCATCATTCCTTTTATTGAAGGCGATGGAATTGGTTCTGATATTACGCCGGTCATGCAAAGGGTGATCAATCAGGCGGTTGACGTGGCATATGGTGCCAAGCGACGCATCGAGTGGCTTGAAATTTATGCAGGCGAAAAAGCCAATCGAGTGTATGGCGATCCCAATCTCTGGTTGCCTGAAGAAACTTTTGACGCCTTAAAAGAATTTAAGGTGGCGATTAAGGGGCCATTAACGACTCCGGTTGGAGGAGGCATTCGTTCTTTGAACGTCGCGTTAAGACAAAAGCTCGATCTGTACATTTGTATCCGGCCTATTCGCTATTTTCCAGGGACGCCCAGTCCTTTACGAGAACCTTATCTAACGGACATGGTGGTATTCCGTGAAAACTCAGAAGACATTTATGCAGGGATTGAATGGCAGGCAGGGAGCAAAGAAGCTCAGAAGATTATTCAGTTTTTACAACAGGAATTAAACGTTTCGGCCATTCGATTCCCCGAGCAGTGTGGGATTGGCGTAAAGCCTGTTTCAAAGGAAGGTTCCCAGCGGTTGATAGCTAAAGCTATTTTGTATGCTATCGACCATGACCGCTCTTCTGTAACATTAGTTCACAAGGGCAACATTATGAAGTTTACAGAAGGCGCTTTTCGCGACTGGGGATACGAAGTGGCGCGAAAGCAGTTTTCTGCCAAACCGCTGGATGGGGGGCCTTGGCATCTCATCAAAAATCCCAAAACAGGGCGTGATATTGTTGTGAATGATGTGATTGCCGATAATTTTTTTCAGCAGATCCTCCTCCGGCCGCAGGATTATAGTGTCATTGCCACTCTTAACTTAAATGGAGATTATTTATCCGATGCTCTGGCTGCAGAAGTAGGGGGCATTGGGATTGCGCCGGGCGCGAATCTTTCGGATGAGGTCGCTTTATTTGAAGCAACCCATGGGACGGCTCCAAAATATGCTGGGCAGAATAAAGCCAATCCCAGTTCTTTGATACTGTCCGCTGAAATGATGTTAAGACACTTAGGGTGGGTGGAAGCGGCTGAACTCGTCATTCGTGGTATAGGTAAAGCTATTCAAGCGAAAACGGTCACTTATGATTTTGCTCGCCAAATGGAAGGGTCTACCTTACTCAGTTGTTCCGAATTTGGGGAAGCGGTGATTCGCTCTTTCCTAAATCCTAAATCCTAATAAGGTGGACCGCTCGCTACGCTCGCTTTGTCCACCCTACAAAACTAATAAGGTGGACCGCTCGCTTTGTCCACCCTACAAAACTCCCGCCAGCGGGAGAGGTGAGTAAATGTAGGCCGTTTAAGAGGAGGGGTCCATTTCATTGGCCTAAGCGTAGCGTGGCCGGCTATCTGCTAAAGTAATCCAGGAGCTGATGCATGATCTCCCGTGTACGGTCAAATCGGGTGAGATCTCTCACCATTTCTTCTGGCGATTGGATATAAGGCCCCTTTTGTCGCCATTCTTCTTCCCCTTGTTCTATCCAGGATTGGACGTTGGTCAGAGTGACTTCACAATGGAACTGAAGCGCTATTGTTTGGTCTTGATAAAGAAACCCTTGATTCTGACAAGCCTCGCTTTTTGCTAAGGGTAAAGTCGAGAGCGGTATTTCAAAGGTATCACTATGCCAATGAAATGCTTCAAATTGAGAAGGGAAGATTGTCGCAAGCGGGTGCAAGGGGGATAGGCACCGCTCGACTTTAAACCAGCCAATTTCTCGATACGGATTTTTCGTAACGCGCCCGCCCAATACTTCTCCTATGAGTTGCGCCCCCAAGCAGATCCCCAGAACTTTTTTGCGCGCACGAATACACGCTTCAATAAAATGTTTTTCTTTGGTCAACCAGGGATACAGATGGGTTTCTTGAACACTCATGGGGCCACCCAGCACGATAATCCAATCTAGGGTGTTTAGATCTGGGAAATGATCAGTTTGATAAGTCCGCGTGAAGGTGACTTTATGCTTTTTATCTTTTAGCCAATGTTGGATAACACCTAGATCTTCATGAGGGATGTGGCTAATCGTATGAATGCGAAATGGGGGAGAGCTCACCCATTAGATAATAAGCGATTGCCCGGTCATTTCAAGCGGTTTTTCTATTGAGAGGAGTTCAAGGAGGGTGGGTGCAAGATCGGAGAGCTTTCCATCGCTTCTAAAACGAAGGGAACGTTTGCCTATATAAAGGAGTGGAACCGGGGATAGGGTATGCGCCGTATGTTTAGTGCGCGTATTGAGATCCACCATCTTTTCTGCATTGCCATGGTCGGCGGTAATGAGGGCTTCGCCTCCTACGTTTAAGAGAGGAGGAATAATTTTAGAAAGGCAAGTATCTAAGGTTTCGATGGCAGAAACGCTTGCAGAAAAATTCCCTGTATGGCCCACCATATCGGCATTTGCAAAATTGCAAATAATCACATCATGCGTTTGATTTTTGATTGTTTGTAGAAGAGTGTCTGTGATGAGCGGTGCACTCATAGCAGGGGCTTGATCGTAAGTTGAAACTTTAGGGGAGGGGATGAGGATCCGGTCTTCTCCTTCTACAGGCGTTTCTTTTCCGCCGTTAAAGAAAAAAGTCACATGGGCATATTTTTCTGTTTCGGCAAGCCGAAGTTGCTTCATGTGTTTTTCGGCAAAGACGTCGGTCAAAATGTTAACCAAAGGGATGGGGGGGAAAAGGCAGGGAATGGGCCATTCTTTAGAATACTGGGTCAGCGTAACAAACCGAATATTTGAGAGATTGGGTTCGAACAAGGCTTGCGTAAGCTGGCGGGCTCTGTCCGCTCGAAAATTCATAAAAAAAACGGTGTCGCCAGAGTGAAGCGTATAAGGAGGACTGGATGGAGAATGGATGGTGGTAGGTTTGATAAATTCATCGGTTTCGCCTCTTGCATAGGCCATGTTTAAAGCTTCAATAGCAGAGGAAGCCGTATAGGGGGCATGGCCTCTCACGATGACATCATAAGCGGCTTGGGTGCGGTTCCATCGGTTGTCTCGGTCCATGGCATAGTAGCGCCCGGTGAGGGAAGCCACCTGTCCTTTTCCTAGTTTTTTAAACAAATTTTCGATTGTATTAAGCGAGGCAAGTGCGCTTTGAGGCGGGAGATCGCGCCCATCACAAAAAACATGACAGTAAATTTGAGAAATGCCTTTCTGTGCAGCACATTCAATGAGTGCATGAATGTGCCTTTCGTGGCTGTGCACGCCACCGGGGGAAAGAAGACCTAGTATATGCAGTGCCTTTTGTTGAGAGCGAGTGGCTTCTAATGTTTGGAGGAGTGTAGGGTTTTGAAAGAAGGTTTTGTCTTCAATCGCTTTATGAATACGGGTGAGATCTTGGGTAAGGACGCGCCCCGCGCCTATTGTGAGATGCCCCACCTCGGAATTTCCCATTTGACCTTCAGGGAGTCCAACGGCAAGGCCGGAGCAATAGAGTGTCGTATGGGGATAAGTCGCCCACAGAGTATCCCATGTGGGCTTGGCAGCCGAATGAATGGCATTTTCTTTTTCAGATTCGGAATATCCCCAGCCGTCTAAAATAATAAGAAGAAATGGCTTAGGGCGAAGAACAAAAGCCATTCAATTAGAGAATAGGTTTAGGTTCTTCCAGTTTTGCTCTTTGCCAAATTTGGGTTCTGCCTAATAAAGATATTCCGATATACCCTCTTACTTTAAGTTTTTGAGGGGTTTCAGAGCCGAACAGGGTTAGATAACTTGTATACACTTTCCCGTTTTTTGGATCGAGGATGCGGCCATCTGTCCACTTCCCGGGTTCCTTGCTTGCTTTGAAATCCCATAGAATTTTCATGCCTTCGATAGGCTTCCCTTTAAGGTCTCCCTCGCAGGCCGTGCAGAGTTTGCCGGGTTCAAGCAGCAAAGTTTTGACCACGCCTACCAACTGGCCGTTTTCTTCTTTAATTTCGACGATACTTTTTTGTTGGCCAGTTTTATCATCAATGGTGATCCAATTTCCTATGGGGGAGGGTGCTTCTTCTGCAAGAGCGGCTTCTCCTCCGACCATAACCCAAAGCCCACAAATGATTATTCGAAAAAAATGGTTCATGTTTTTTATCCTCCTTGCACCGTATAATACGATGATATGAAGCGATTGACTATCTTTCTGAGTTCCCGAATTATTTTTATGCTTAGGTTTATTAAGAAATATTTTCTTATCCTCGGATTTTTTTTGGGGGTCGTTTTTACATCTTTGAGCATGGCGAGCGGTGAGACACTTCCAGAGCTCGGTGCTTCTGAACGTAAGTGGTTCAGTGAAAGCGAAGAAAAGAAAATGCGGGATGAATTTCTCCGCGTTATTCGGGATTCGACTAAACCGGTTCATGATCCACTCGTTCAAAACTACATTGAAGAATTGGGGTATGCCTTAGTTTCTAAAATTCCTAGTAAAGGCGGAGATCTTCTGCGGGACCGATTTACTTTTTTTATGATTGAAGATAGAACCATCAATGCCGTATCGGGGCCATCCGGTTATATTGGTATTCATTCTGGGCTTCTTTTAGAAACTTCCACAGAGCATGAGATGGCCTCCGTGCTCGCGCATGAAATGGCTCACTATTCGCAAAGGCATATTGGTCGGATGGTAGAGTCTGCGCAAAGGTTATCTATTCCCACGTTGGCGGCTCTTTTAGCTTCGATGGCGCTTGCGACGCAAAATCAGGAAGCCGGTACGGCAGCCATGGCTTCTACTTTGGGGAGTCGCGTACAGTGGGAGCTCAATCGAAGCCGAGAATATGAAAAAGAGGCAGATCGGGTAGGGATGCAAATTCTAGAAAGTGGAGGGTTTGACCCACTCAGCATGCCTAAGTTTTTTGAGCGTTTGCAAGCAGCCAACCGGTTTAATACCACCCAGTTACCGGCGTTCCTCTCCACACACCCCGTGACTGAAGACAGAATTGCCGATGCCATGGGTCGAGCGCTCAAATACCCCCGGAAGTCTTATGACAGTCACTTAGCCTATTATTTAGCACAAGCGCGGTTACGGGTACTGACCGATCCCGACGAGAAGTCGCTCCTCACCACCTTTAAAGAAAAGAGTGTCGAAACACACGCATCGATTCCAAACCTTGCCGCGGCACATCAATATGGGTATGCGTTGGCGCTTCTTAAATCCCATCAAATTCCGCTGGCGCGTCAATGGGGGGAGCGTTTGTTTCGGAAAGATCCCACCAACCGCTTTTACCGAATACTTCTTGCGGAGATTGAACAAAAAGAAGGGCATGCAGTTATGGCGGCGCGTCTATTAAAAGAGGGGCTTCTCCTTTTTCCGACGGATTATGCTCTGACGCTTGAATATGTTGGTGCTTTATTGGGAGCTGGGGAACCCAAAACAGCACAGGAAGCGCTGCAGAGCTACATGAGAAACGTGAGGCCAAACGATCCTTATCTTCTTACGCGGTATTCCGAAGTGCAGGGTAAATTGGGAGATACGGTTGGAGTATTACAGTCTCGGGCAGAGATTTTATATTGGTATGGGGATTTAAAACCCGCGATTGAACAATTAGAGTATGCGTTAAAAATACCCGGCATTCATGCAACGCTTACGGCTCAAATTCAGGCAAAGATAGACCTTTGGAAAGGGTTATTGAAGGATGCCTAAAAACCTATCTCCTTGTCGCCTGGCGCTCATAGGCAATCCTGTTGCGCACAGCCTTTCTCCCCTTATCCACCGTGAATTTGCTAGGCAAACGGGGCAAGCGGTGACTTATGAAGTGCGATGTGTCCCTCTTAAGTGTTTTGTAGAAGGGGTTCAAGCATTTGTGGATGAGGGAGGCGTGGGATTTAACGTCACGATACCTTTTAAAGAAGAAGCCTATCGGTGGGTTACCCGTTTAACAGAACGGGCAAGAATAGCCCAAGCGGTGAACACAGTGTTTTTGAAGGATGGCCTGTGGTGGGGAGATAACACGGATGGAGTGGGATTCGTTCGAGATCTGGCTTATGTCGGTATTTCGATTTGCAACCAACGGGTTTTAATTTTAGGGGCAGGGGGTGCGGCAAGAGGCATTATCAGTGCTTTGTTACTAGAAAATCCTAAAGAAATTGTGATTGCAAATAGAACGTTTGAAAAAGGAGAAGCGCTGGCCGTTTATTTTCAAAGGATGAAAGGAGCGTGTTCCATAAGGGCGGTAGCGATTTCTAAAAACCCTCTCATAGCAGATCTCATTATCCATGCGACTTCTCAAGAGTTACCGCTGCTTGCGCCTAAAAGTTGCAGGGGAACGGGGTGTTATGATTTGGCGTACAGCACACAAGAGACGCCCTTTCAAAAATGGGCGGTTCAAAATGGAGCAGCGAATGCTTTGAATGGTCTTGGGATGTTGGTGGAGCAAGCGGCTGAATCGTTTTTTATTTGGACAGGCGTCCGGCCGAAAGATACGAGAAGTATGATAGCGAGGCTACTGACTATGCCATCTCCACAGCTGAAGAATAACTCGATGTAAAGTTCTCAAACCGCGTATATTTACCCACAAAGGTCAGCCGAGTAGTGCCAATAGGGCCATTACGTTGTTTTCCAATGATAATTTCAGCGATGCCTTTGTCGGGACTGTCTTCGTGGTAAACCTCATCGCGATACACAAATAAAATATTATCCGCATCTTGTTCTATTGCGCCGGATTCTCGGAGATCAGACATAATTGGGCGTTTGTTGGGGCGTTGTTCCAGCCCGCGGTTAAGTTGAGACAGTGCCAGCACGGGGACATTAAATTCTCTCGATATATTTTTTAAAGATCTAGAAATTTCAGATATTTCTCCGACACGGCCTTCTCTATAACCTGGGATATGCATCAACTGAATGTAATCGATGATGATAAGCCCAAGTTCGCCGTGCTCCCGAATAATGCGTCGCGTTCGAGAGCGAAGTTCTTGGGGAGACAAGCCAACCATATCATCGATAAACATAGGCGCTTCGGATAAGAGGCCAACGGCCGATGTTAGACGAGGCCAGTCGTCATTTTTGAGCTGCCCCGTTTTTACTTTATGCTGGTCAATTCGGCCAATAGAAGAAAGGAGACGCATCGCTAAGGATTCCGCAGGCATCTCCATACTGAAAATAAGAATGGACTTTTTAGATTTAACCGCCACATGTTCGGCAACATTCATAGCAAAAGAAGTTTTACCCATAGAGGGCCGCCCGGCGACAACGGTCATCTCGCCTTTCTGAAGACCGGATGTCATCGCGTCGAGATCAGAAAACCCCATAGGAGTGCCCGTAATGGGACTATCCTGTTGGAATAAGAGATCAATGCGGTTTAAAGCCGCTGTCACGAGCTGCTTAAGAGGTTGTGGGCCTGTTGTGTTGGCATCCCTTTTTTTTTCTGCGATTTCGAATATCAATTGCTCTGCAGCATTGAGGAGTTCACTCGCTGCCCTTCCTTCAGGATGGAAGGCGTGATCAGCAATGGTTTGTGCGACATGGATGAGTTTTCGCAAAGTCGCGCGTTCTTGGACAATATCCGCATACGCTTTAATATTCGCTGCGCTGGGCGTGTTTTTAGCTAATTCCCCTAGGTAGGCAAGCCCGCCTGCGTTTTCCAGTTCCCCTGTGCTGTCTAAATGTTCGGATAGGGTGACGACATCAAATGGTTTATTTTTTTCAGACAGGCCGAGGATGGCTTTATAGATCAGTTGATGGGAAGGAGAGTAGAAGTCTCCCTCAATTAATTTTCCGATGACGGTTTCAAAAGCGGTGTTATCCAGCATAATGCCGCCCAGCACCGATTGTTCGGCTTCTATGGAGTGAGGCGGCGTCTTGATGGCTTCGATTTCTTTATCGACGGTTTTTTTAAGTTTGTTTTTGACTGTCATACGTGTGTCATACCGCGGCTTGACCGCGGTATCCAGGTTTAACTTTGCTAGTGAGACATTACTCCAAAATCTTGAAACGTGTTCAGTATAGAAGGTTCATTCTGGTAGAATTAACAGAATATTATCCTTGGAGTTTACGCAAATTATGTTGAATGAACAATCGCATCAGAATAGACGGCAATCGAAGGCGGTAAAAATTGGAGCTGTGACGGTGGGGGCGGGGGTGCCGATTGTCGTACAGTCTATGACGGATACGGATACTTCAGATCTTGAGGCAACTTTTCGTCAGGTGGTAGAACTTGTCGAGGCAGGCTCAGAGTTGGTACGGGTAACCGTGAACACCGAAGAGGCCGCTAAAGTTGTTCCTTTCTTGCGTGACCGTTTGGATGGCCAAGGGTGTACGGTTCCCTTGATAGGCGACTTTCATTACAACGGCCATGGTTTACTTACAAAATATCCGGAGTGTGCAAAAGCCTTAGCTAAATATCGGGTTAATCCCGGTAATGTAGGGTTTGGTCGCAAAAAGGATATTCAGTTCGCGCTCATCGTAGAAGCGGCTTTAAAACACAATAAACCTTTACGGATTGGTGTAAATTGGGGGAGTTTGGACCAGACGCTCCTCACGCATTTAATGGACGAAAATGCGAAAACAGGATCCAAGCGGTCGACTCGCTCGGTGATGCAACAGGCTTTAATTTTGTCCGCACTAGAAAGCGCCGAGTATGCGGAAAAGTTAGGTTTGGCAAGCGATCGTATTATCCTGTCTTGTAAAGTGAGTCATGTTCCCGATTTGATTTCCATTTACCGCCGCCTGGCGTCTCAATGCACCTATCCTTTGCACCTCGGTTTAACAGAAGCCGGGATGGGAACACAAGGACTCATCTCTTCAGCACTTGGCATTGGAATTTTATTAGAAGAGGGGATTGGGGATACGATTCGGACTTCTTTAACGCCAGCGCCAGGGGCTTCTAGAACAGAAGAAGTTCGCGCTTGTCAGTGGATATTGCAGCTTTTAGGGCTTCGTTCTTTTATGCCTTCTGTTACGGCATGCCCAGGGTGCGGGCGCACCACGAGTCTATTTTTCCGGGAACTGGCGAGCCGCATTCAAACCACTCTTCATAAGCAAATGCCACTTTGGCGAGAGCAGTATCCAGGGGTTGAAAACATGAATTTAGCTGTGATGGGATGTATTGTGAATGGTCCTGGGGAAAGCAAGCATGCCAACATTGGAATTAGCTTGCCTGGAACTGGCGAGTCGCCTGCAGCCCCTGTATTTATAGACGGCAAAAAAGTAAAAACTCTTAGAGGAGATCACATCGCCGAAGAGTTCCAACAAATGGTAGAAGAGTATGTGGTAACGCATTACCCTAGGAGTTAGGAGTTAGGAGTTTTTGTAGGGTGGACAAAGCGAGCGTAGCGAGCGGTCCACCCATTTATAAACCAAAATATTGAAGTATCGTTTCAAGTTCATCCAGGGAGTAGTAGGGGATAGTCAACACGCCCTTACCGTTTTTCTGGGGTGTAAGGGTCACTCGGGTGCCTAGCTTTTCAGAAAGTTTTTGCTCGAGGCTCTGAACATTTGGATCTTTTGGAGACACCTCTTTCTCGAGAGCTGGAGAGAGTAATTTTTTGATTAAAGACTCTGTTTGTCGAACCGAAAGTCCATTGCTGATGATAATGCGAGCGGCTTCAAGCTGCTCAGTCGCGGGAAGGCCAAGAAGGGCTCGCGCGTGTCCCATTTCGATGCTATGACTGGCCAGGAAGGTTTTGACTTCTTCATTTAAGGTCATCAGCCTTAAAGTGTTGGTAATTGCCGTTCTGGATTTGCCAACGGAATCGGCGATTTGCTGATGGGTCATTTTAAACTCTTCAGAAAGCCGGGATAGGGCAATGGCTTCTTCAATCACATTTAAATCTTCGCGCTGAATGTTTTCAATGAGTGCAAGAGCGGAGGCATTTTGATCGGACGTCGTTTTAATTAAAGCGGGAATTTCTGAGAGGCCGGCCCGTTGGGATGCACGCCACCGTCTTTCACCTGCGATAATTTGATAGCGTTTTTCGGAAACTTTTCTCACCACAATCGGTTGCAGGATACCGTGCTGACGAATGGAGTTTGCGAGTTCTTCCAAATTTTCAGAGTTAAAATCTTGCCGAGGTTGATGCGGATTGGGTTCAATCCATTCGATGGGTAAATGTTGAAGTGCCTGATCGGATGAACTATCCTTTTTTCCTTGTTCAGAATTATCGGAATCCAGATATGCTGTGGATGATAAAAGTGCGCCGAGCCCTCTTCCTAAGCCTCTTTTTTTTTCAGTCATCATATGCATTCTCCTTTATGGTGGACCGCTCGCTGCGGGAGCAAAGTCCACCCTACAAACTAACTCCTCCCCCTGCTCTTCTCGCCTTAAAATTTCTCCCGCTAGCGTTAAGTAACCAATAGATCCCCGTGAGTATCGGTCATATTGGATAGCAGGTAAACCATGGCTTGGCGCTTCGGCTAAGCGGGTATTGCGAGGGATGACGGTTCTGTAGACTTTATCTCCGAAGTGCTCGATGAGTTGTCTGGCGACTTCTACGGCAAGACGGTTGCGAGGGTCAAACATGGTTCGGAGGATCCCTTGTATAGCGAGCTTTGGGTTATATATTTTTTTAATTTCGGCAATGGTAGACAGAAGGCCCGTTAGTCCTTCCAAAGCAAAGTATTCGCACTGCATGGGGATGAGGACACTGTCTGCAGCAACTAACGCGTTGACAGTGAGCATATTCAAAGAGGGGGGACAGTCGATCAAAATATAATGATATTGGGAGGAAAGGCTAGAGAGCGCCTTAGCCAATTTCTTTTCTCTTTCGGGGGAAGAGAGGAGTTCTATTTCAGCCGCGGTGAGATCGCTATTGGCTGGGATAATGTCATATCCTGTGTTGGGGCAAGAGGATATCACCTCTCTTGCGGGCGCTTCATCCATCACAACCTCGTAGGCAGAAAGAGACAGCTGATGTTTGTCGAGTCCACTTCCCATAGTTGCATTGCCTTGTGGGTCAAAATCGACGAGCAAAATACGTCTTTGGGTTGCTGCAAGCGACGCGCCTAAGTTAATGCAGGAAGTGGTTTTGCCCACCCCTCCTTTTTGATTAGCAAATGCAATGATTTGAGCTCTCATGCGTTAAACAGAATGAATCCTTGAAGAGTCCTATGATGGGCGCAAAAATTTAGGAGAGTCAAGTTTAAGTTTTATATCAAAACCGCGGGGGCGGTGTGGAGTTATGGTTTTCATGGACTACTCCTTCAGGAGAATAAACGCCCCCGCTATAATTAACCCCATCCCAATACATTTGGTTGGGGTAATGGGTTCGGAAAACAAGCACCGGCCCAATATGACCGACGCGGTGCAGCCCACTCCTGTCCAGATAAGATAGGCCAGGCTGATGTCTATTTTTTTGAGCGCCTCGAAGTGAAAGCGCTGTAAAAACGGATAGACAATAAACAGCAAGCCTAAGAGGAGTGGGATTTTATGGTGGATAGTTTCATCCACGGCCAATTTTTTTAAAGACATGGCCGCGAAAAGTTCCACCACAATCGCTACGCCCAAACAAGCCCAGTAAAACAGCATGGGCGGCTCCTTTCAAAAGGGAAAAGGGGAGAAACTCCCGGTAAATGAATACATTCCCACCTTAATGAGTGGTGACGTTGGGTTTTCTAAAAGTCGAATTTCATTTCGTCGGATTCTGCGCTTACGCTTGAATCCGACCTACAAAACTAAATCCTAAATCCTATCCCTCACACCAAACTGTACTTCTCCCGCCCTCCCACCCATCTTCTAATGAGGGGATCTACGGCTCCCGGATACTTAAGAGACAACCATTGGGCCGTTTGTTCTGCCTTGGGGAGTAAGGCGCGATCTCGAATAAAATCTGCAATTTTGAAGGAAAGCGCGCCGGATTGACGAGTGCCCAACCAATCGCCAGGGCCGCGGAGTTCGAGATCTTTTTCTGCCAAGGCAAAACCATCTTGACATGCACGAACAGTTTGCAACCTTGCTTTCGCGATTACAGAAAGAGGGGGTTGATAGAGCAGTACACAAAAACTTTTTTCGGAGCCGCGCCCGACACGGCCTCGTAATTGATGAAGCTGAGAAAGGCCCAAACGCTCTGAATTCTCGATGACCATTAAACAAGCACTCGTCACGTCCACGCCGACTTCAATCACAGTAGTTGCGACGAGTATTTGAAGTTGTTTTGCCTTAAACGCCGTCATAATACGATTGCGTTCATTGCTTTTAATGCGACTGTGCAAAAGAGCGATGGGCAAATCAGGGAGTTGTCCCGTCAGCATGTGGTAGGCTTTTTCTGCCGCCTGAGCTTGTAATTCTTCAGAATCTTCAATGAGTGTGCATATCCAGTACACTTGTTCGCCCTGTGTGCAAACCGTTCGAATGCGTTCAATAACTTCTTGGCGCCTCGCATTGGGTAAAACTACCGTTGTAATTGGTTTTCGCCCCGGGGGAGATTCATCCAAAATAGAATGGGAAAGAGACGCATAGGCCACCATGGTTAAACTCCTCGGAATGGGCGTTGCGGTCATGATCAACTGATGGGGCAAGCGCCCTTGTTGCAGGCCCTTTTGGCGGAGCGCCAATCGTTGATGGACACCAAATCGATGTTGTTCGTCGATAACAATGAGTGCTAAATTTTTAAAGCAAACTTCCGGTTGAAAAAGGGCGTGAGTGCCCACCACGATTTGAATTTTGCCACTCTGAAGTTCTTGGAGAATGGTTTTTTTTTGGGAAAGACTTCCGTGACGGAAGCAGGAAATCTGAACGCCCAAAGGCTCTAACCACGTGGAGAGCACCGCATAATGCTGTTCGGCGAGAATGGCTAAAGGAGCCATCAGGGCGGCCTGGTAGCCATTTTCGACGGCTTGTAAAAGAGATAAAACCGCAATGAGTGTTTTCCCCGATCCGACATCGCCTTGCAAAAGGCGAGACATGGGTTTTCCGCTCGCCAAATCGTTTGAGATTTCTAGCGCAACTCTCTCTTGAGCGGCGGTGAGGCGAAAAGGTAAATTTTTGATGAGTAAAGTTCTTAAGGAGCTTGGATTTTTATGGAGTGAGGGCGCAGCATTTACTCGCTCTTTTTGACGAGTGTTCATAAAACATAACGTATGGGCAACCAGCTCTTCAAAAGCCAGACGTTGTTGAGAAGGGTGTGTTCCTTGGAGCAAAAGCGATTGATTGGCATTCCGAGGAGGCTGATGGCAAAAATAAAGGGCGTCTCGCAAAGAAGGGAAGGGGTGTTTGGGAATAGCGAGTGGAGGTAAGTATTCGGGTAAATGAGCAGGGGTTAAAGAGGAAAGCGCTTGGTTGAGAAGTGTTCGTAGACGGGCTTGAGAAAGTCCCTGACAAGCCGGATAGAAAGGTGTTAAGCACTGTTCTAAAGGCATGCTCTCTCCGGAGGCAATAATTTTATATTCCGGGTGAACGATTTCTAATCCGTAAGGGCCCCATCGCACTTCTCCAAAACAGCGTACGGTAGGAAGAGTTAACAAACGCTCCAGTTGTGTTTTATAAAAGTGGAAAAAACGAAGGTGTAGTGTGCCGGACTGATCACGCAGTTGGCATATTAAACTTTTCCGTTTACCTTCTTTGCCTTCGACGTGGATGATCTGCCCTTCAACGGTTACGAAACTTCCTGCGCTTACCGTGCGAATAGGGAAAAGCCGAGTTCTATCCTGATAGTTTCTGGGTAAGTGAAAGAGTAAATCTTGGAGGGTAACAATTCCGAGTTTATTCAGAGTGTTTGCGGTTATTTTTCCAACCCCTTTGAGTTTTGTGATTGGAGTTTCTTCAGGACGGTCCATTGTGAGCGAGGTGTTTTTCAGTGATTTCATGCACCTTTTTTTGGAAAGCGGAAGGGACTTCTCCTACACGGACTTGTTGTAAAGAGCGCCTCGCATCAAAGGTTTCACCATTGGCATACTGACACTTGGCCAGGAATAGATAAAGCGTCGATTTTAAAAAAGGATATTCTGTGACGAGCGCTTGAAAATAATGCTCTTGTTGTTCAGAGTCCTTTTTCTGATAGGCCGCATATAAATGCCCGAGGTGAGCAAAAAAGCTTAAATCGGGTGGGTGATTATTGAATAGGGAGATGGCCTTTTCCCACTCTTCTGCCACCAGGCGTGCAAACCCTTGGAGTAATCGATATTGAGCTGCTTTATTCCGTTTTTCAGTTCTCCAGGCGTGAAATGAAGTTTTGAGTGCACGGACCGCCTTGACGCCCTTTCCTAAAAGGACAGTGAGTAACCCTGTTGCTACAATGCCGCCCAAGGTAATCCACACCGGTACTTGGAGCAGCCATTTTCCATACGATATAGAAAGTACGCTGTGTTCTTTGTAGAGCAAGAAAGTTGCAACTCCTATGACAACCAGAAAGAGAAGAAAGAGTATTCGTTTCATAGTGAACCACCCATCAGTGAGAGATTACTCATAGTGCCTTTTGCTGGTTAAGAATAGCGGTTGCAAGGAGTGCAGTAAGGGGGGAAAGATCGGGAACCGCTGGCATCACCCAACCATTCAGTTTTTGGAGTTGTTCTAAAACGGCTGCAACGGGTGGGGTTTTTTCTTGGAAGTATGTTCGTAGCCATTCCTCACATCGGGTGAGCTCGGCTTGATAAGCAAGGTCATCACGTCTTAAAAATGCTAACTTGGCCTGCTCTACCCGGTTAACCAGCGTGTAAACTGCAAGCTCAAAAGAAGGAGAAGCGATAATTTTCTCGTCCATTTTTCTGATTTGAATACTCGCTTTGATTTGCTTCCACCAGGATGCGAGGAGGCGCCTCCATTGTGGTAAATCGTCTTCGGGTTGTTCTGATCTGGGTGAAGGCGCGGGAAGAAGGATGTGTGACTGAAAACTTTGTTCTGGAAGTTGCTCAATGTATTGAATGAGGCTATTTAAAAGGGGGATCACCTCAGGAATTTCTTCTTTAAACTTTTTAACTTCTTGGAGTTTGTTTTCTACCTCTTGATGAATGAAGTAAAGATCAGGTTCTTTCGTGTTCAGGAGGAGTGCATCCAACTCTGCGAGTAGAAGTTCTGCCGTTTTAAAATCCTGCTCATAGAACAATTTACGGTGGGCGATTCGAGAAAGGTAAGCGGCTTCTCCCAACTGCCAAACTAAGCGTTGCTTGGGCGGAACCAAGGAAAAAAAGGAAGGTTCGCCTTCTAAGACATCGATTCTATTTCGAAGCGCGCCTTGTTGTTCATCCAGGGCCCGTGTTTTTTCTTTAAGCGTAGCCAACTCGGTTTGGGCTGTGGACTGATATTCTAAAAGGGGATGAGTTTTTGTGATAAGCGCTTGGTTTAAGCGAGTGGTTTGATAATAGGACAAACCAATGGCCGCTCCGCCAAGCATGAAAGATAAAAAGAGCAAAAATCCTATCCACGCGATTCCTTTATTCATTTCGAGTTTCCCTAATCCATTTCTACCATACCATTTTTGCAATGCCGAGAGACAAGCCAAGGGTTCTATTTGCTCTGAACAAACGACGTTCTGAAATCCCCATTCACAAGCGATAGTTTGCATTCGCTGGCTGATAACAACAAGTGGAATTTTTTGAAGCGATTTTCGAAGGTTAGTGGGCGTTAGGTGATACAGATTTTTAAGAAGCTCTCCACTCGTTGTAAAAATCGCATCAGGAGTATGGCAAGACCACATTCTCGTTATTTCTTGATGCGATAGGGTAGGGACCTTACGGACATAAGTTTCAACATATTCTACGATTCCTCCCCGCTCTCGTAAAATTTTTTTGAGCCATTCACGTCCTTCACTTCCCCGAAAGATAAGAATTTTTTTGCCTTGTATTTGTTGAAGTTCAGGAAGATCTAACAAGGCTTCGCTATGCGTTTCTTTTTTAGGATAACTGAACTCTGAAATGCCACAGGCTTTTAAAGCCTCTGCAGTTGCTTCTCCTATGGCAAACCATTTCAGGGCTGCTGGAGCTTTTACCAGTAAAGACGCAACTGCTTGAACAGCATGCTTACTCACAAAGATAGCGAGATCGGTCGTCGCCAATTGGGCAATGGCATGTTTCAATTCTTCACGTTTGGGCGTAGGGGTGATCTCAATTGTCGGAATTGAAATGGCTCGTGCCCCTGTCTTTTGAATAACTTTACACCAGGCTTCTCCTTCTGGGTTAGGGCGAGTCACCCAAATCGTTAGGGACATAAAAGAGCGCGTGCACCTTGTTGAAGGAGATCTTCGGCGACTGCTCGGCCAAGTTCTTCTGCTTCTGTTGTCGTCGGGATCTCTTTCGTTTTTAATTTTCTTTCGGCTTGCAAATGGCCAATACCTCCCTTCAGGCAGAAGGTTTTGTTTTCAAAAAAAGCGAAAGCAGCCAAAGGAACCTGGCATCCACCGCCTAAATGGCGGCTTAAGCTTCGTTCTGCAAGTATCGAACAAGCACTTTTAGGATCCTGTAATGGAGTGATCAGCGTTTGGGTTTTGATGTCGTCCGCTCTACATTCTATTCCAATTGCGCCTTGTCCGGGTGCAGGTAAAAGGATATTGAGTGGAATGAGTTGAATGGGATAATCGTTTTCTATTCCGAGGCGCTTTAATCCAGCATAGGCTAATATCAGCGCGTCACAAGTACCTTTTTGAAGTTTTAAGAGACGAGTTCCTACGTTTCCGTGAAGTGAAATAAAAGTGAGATCGGAGCGATAGGATTTTAATTGAGACTGGCGGCGTAAACTGGATGTCCCGATACGCGTATTGGGTGGACACGCTTCTATAGACGGGTAACGGTGCGAAACATAAACATCTCGTGGATCTTCCCTTGCGAGAATGACCGCAAGCTTTAAATCAGAAGGTAAGTCACCTGGCAAGTCTTTAACCGAGTGAACCGCAATATCCGCTTTCTTCTTTAAAAGTGCGCCTTCGAGTTCTTTCGTAAAGAGTCCTTTGCCACTTTCTTCCGCGTAACGGGGGGCTAATTTTTTGTCGCCTTGAGTTTGTATAGGGACGAGAGTGATAGCAAGTTTAGGATAAAAATTTTTGAGTGCTTGGGCCACAAACTGGGTTTGCCATAGCGCAAGGGGGCTTCGACGGGTTGCAATGCGAAGAGAATTCATGTTCTATTTCGTTAGAATACATTATTATAAACTTATAGATAGGATGTAACAGGGTTTTAGTCTTTTTCAATTATAAAAAAAGGAGAAACATATGTTCAAAAAACACACTGGAAAAGTGGTTGGGATTATTATGGGGTGGGCTTTAGGGAGGATCTAACCGCCAATTTATTAAACTCGCGCTAGCATGAACGAATTACCCCATTTTCAGGCTCATGTTGTATTGGAATAGACTAATAATTAACATATTTATGTTTTGTATTTACAATTAATTATGAGATTTGAGTGGAATGAGATAAAAAGGATTTCTAATTTAGACAAACACGATATGGATTTTGTCGATGCTGCCGAGATGTTTGAAGGCCCAATGCTTGTCCGGCAAGACACGCGAAAAACTTATGGAGAGGAACGTTTTATAGGATTTGGGTTTATTCAAAAAAGGCTGATGGCTGTGGTTTATGCATCCAGAAAACCAGACATTATTCGCATTATCTCTTTGAGAAAGGCAAACAAACGTGAACAAGAACGCTTTAAAAATGAAATCGAAGACAAACTGGAAAAAGATTGACGCCAAACGGGATAAAGATATTGATTATTCTGATATCCCAGAACAAGGCGGTGATTTTTTCAAAAAAGCCGTGTTAAAAATGCCACAAAAGAAAACCATCATTACTATTCGCATAGAAAATGACGTTCTTGAATGGTTTAAGTCCCAAGGACGTGGATATCAAACAAGGATTGGGGCACTGCTTCGCGCCTACAAGGAAGCGCACAGCCGAACATCGCACCACAGAGCTTGAAATTGAAATGCTGGCAAGTCTCATTCCCAGGCGAAAAGTTTTCGGCGAAATCTTAGAGAGTAGGTCGTAAATGGCAAAGTAGAGGGGATCTTCTTATCAGATAAAGGACTCGCAGTGCCAGCAGCTCTGTAACCAAATAAGTAGAGTGCAACTACGCCTTGTGTTTTAAGTTTTCTTTTGTGTTGTGGCTTTAGAGGTTTAGGGCTTAACATGAGGGTATTGAAAACGACTTAGGTGGGTGTTGTTAATGCGATTTCACCGTGGGTTATAGGGTTGAGTGTCACTTTCAATTATTAAAGGAGAAACATATGTTCAAAAAACACACTGGAAAAGTGGTTGGGATTATTATGGGGTGGGCTTTATTGTTTGGGAATAGCATGGGGGGGCCATGGTATCAGTCGGAAGCGCGTTCAAACGGAATGGTAAGTCGGCTCAGCACTGATCCAGAGATGCAGTCCCAACGCGCATTTGAAAATTTTAATTTTGAAACAGTGGAAAGGCATGGAAGCCGCGAGACAGGCGCAATTGCGCTGAAATCGCAATATGTCATTCGTGTATGCCATCCGAACGCGGCAGGAAATTATTGTGAATTTACGGCAAATTTTGCGAGCAAAAGGCATACAAAAATGGATACATATCCTGTCACCTTCCATGATATTTATCACACGTTTAAGTTGAAAACATTTCCCGAGAATTCCATAAAATCATTGGGGGAATTTTGCGAGCGTTATGACCGCACTCAACTGAGAAGCATTCTTAGCTTCACATTGACAAAAGATACTAAACTCGAAGAACCCGACGCGATACTTGAGCGCAATTTTATTCCCGTAGATCCTGATTTAGGTTTACAGATTTCTGAAAAACTAAGACGGGTTTCTCCTGAAGAGGCGAGCTGTCCGCAGTTTCTTAATGAGGAGCCAAGACGATAACCACTCATCCAGTAAAAGCAGTGGCCCTTATCTCTGGCGGTTTAGATTCCATGTTGGCTGCAAAGTTAATACTCGAGCAGGGCATTGTCGTTGAAGGGCTTAATTTTTTTACTGGGTTTTGTGTAGAAGGGCACACGCATGCGATTCGTCGTCAGAGGGCAGGGAGACTCAAGCGAAATAACGCGCTGTGGGTTGCAGAACAATTAGGCATCAAGCTACACATTATTGATGTTGTGGAAGAATATAAAACGGTTGTTTTAAATCCAAAACATGGGTATGGGGCACATCTGAATCCCTGTCTTGACTGTAAAGTATTTATGGTCAAGAAAGCCAAGAATTGGATGGAGCAGCATGGATTTGATTTTATTGTAACCGGAGAGGTTGTTGGGCAAAGGCCCATGTCCCAAAGGAAAGAAACTATGCCTATTGTGGCAAAGGAGTCGGGTGCTGACGATAGGCTTCTTCGGCCTCTATGTGCAGAGCATTTGCCGAAAACTTTGCCAGAACGAGAAGGGTGGGTAGACCGGAGCAAACTCCCTGGTTTTTCAGGGCGTGGACGAAAGCCCCAAATTGAACTGGCGCATAGCTTTGGGTTTAAGGAATACAGTCAGCCTGCAGGCGGGTGTTGTTTTTTAACGAATGAACACTATACGACAAAGTTATTAGATTTGTGGAACCATAAGGGCAAGCGGGATTACGAACTCGATGACATTATGTTACTTAAAGTAGGGAGACACTTAAGGCCCCGGCCTCATTTTAAAATGATCATAGGACGGGAAGAAGGCGAAAATAATTTTTTACAAGGCTATCGAGACCGTTTTACCCATTGTTATCCTTTGTCCCATAAGGGGCCTTTTGCTTTAGTGGCAGGAGAAATCAGCGAGGAAGACGTCGCTTTAGCTGCCGGTGTGACGGCTCGGTATTCGGATGCAAAAGCAGAAGAAAGGGTAGAGGTTCACGTGGCGCATTTGGATGGCCGTTCAGCTTCTTCCGTCGTCAAGCCTTTATTGCCTGAAGATATTCTGCCCAGTTGGTATGTTTAATGAAAAAAAATATTGATGCGCGCCATTTACTGTGTCCTTTGCCGGTGATTCGGCTTGCAGAGACAATTTCTACGTGTCAGCCCAAAGATGAAATTGAAATGCTCTGTAATGATCCAGGGGTATTGCAAGACATTCCAGCCTGGTGTCGGGTGCACGGGCATAGAATAACGGCCATTGAACAAAATCCCCTTCCTATTCGAATCACTGTTTTAGTTGCATGAAGCAAAGCTCTCTTCTTCGTATCACTGAAATTTTTTATTCCTTGCAAGGCGAAACGAGACGAGTGGGTATCCCAACGGTTTTTATCCGTTTAACCGGCTGTCCTTTAAGGTGCCGCTATTGTGATACTGCCTATGCTTTCAAAGGGGGCACCGTGATGACCTTTTGCGATATTCTAGACAGAGTTCAGGCGTATGCTTGTCAAACCGTAACGGTAACCGGTGGTGAGCCATTGGCACAAAAACCTTGTATTCCTTTTCTTTCTGAACTTTGTGATTTGGGTTATAAAGTTTCTTTAGAAACGAGCGGTGCGCTCGATATGGGGGAAGTGGATAAACGGGTTATAAAGATCATGGACCTTAAAACGCCTTCATCTGGTGAAGCCCATCGCAATCATTGGGCCAATTTAAACTATCTTCAAAAACAAGACGAGATTAAATGTGTGATAGGAAGTAGGGAAGACTATCAATGGGCGAAAGCGATAGTGTCAAAACAACACTTACCGGAACTTTGCGAGGTGTTATTTTCTCCCAGTTATCAAGAACTCCCTGCTAGTCAGTTAGCGGATTGGATTTTGGAAGACAAACTTCCTGTTCGGTTTCAAATTCAGTTGCATAAAATTTTATGGGGAGATGTTCCGGGGAAATAGGAAAATTTGTTTGGTTTCCGCGAGCAAAGGTCACTACAAACTAACCACTCTTTATTATGTACACCAGAGATGACCACATCGATATTCTAAGAGGCATTGCCATCTTCACTATGGTAGCCGCCAACTGGGCGGCGCTTATTCTTGCAGAGCCGCATCCTTTTTGGCTTAGAGCCTATGGAAGTATTGCTGCTCCTCTTTTTGTGTTCATTGCAGGGATGATGGTTGCGCTCACAGAAAAAAAACATCACCGCACGTTTAAATATTTCACACATCGCGGCGCATAACTTATGGTGATAGGTGCGGCGCTCGATATGTATATTTATCA
>JACQPQ010000027.1 GCA_016207405.1 Gammaproteobacteria bacterium
AACAAGTAAAATTTTAAATATTTTAAAATCTATACTTTTTAAAGGTATATTGGTAGATATCCTATAAAGATTTTTACCAAAATAGTGTGTTTTGAATTTAACGGTTACCCATCTTCCACTATGTTCAAGAATCTTAAGTCCTTTAATTTCTCTTGCATTATGAAAACCTATATCAAATGAAATCGCTTTAACATCGTCATGTGCCAGGTTAATGACAAAAAGCACTGTTTGGTTCTCTCCATCTCTTCTAAAGGTTAGAATATAGGGACCTCCTTTTACCTGGATAAACCCTTCATTTCCGGATATCCATGAACTTACTTCTCCCAATAATTCGTATCTATACCAGTTTAAAAATGGTAGTCGTACCCCCTTTGAGATATCAAAAGGATACTGGGCTACTCTTCCTCCAAGACTATTCGTGTAAGTAACCATTCCCGGCATGGCATATTTCCTATCTACACCAACTATTTGAGATAAAATATTGGCTTTATCTCTAACCTTAAATTCACAAAGACGTTCTGAAGGGGTAAGATAACTAAGTGTCATATATTTAGATGTCTGAGTCATGGTTTCAGTATCTATTAATTCCTCAGCAGATAGCGCCTCGTCTATCTTGCAAAAAGTGCGGATTGGAACTCCCCCTAAATATCTTTCGTGGCCCATCTCACACAATGTCTCTGAACCTGATGCGTCAAGCAGCACACCACCTGATAAAATATTTTTTATTTCTTTGTCATGAAAACTTCTTAGTATCTGGCCTGTAACAGCTATAGATTTACTTTTATTATATGTAGTAGGTATACCACATGCCTGTAACGGGTAAGCCCAACCACATCCTGATGGTTTTAAATCCGCATAGACTGCATTATCTTTAAGAATAACATTATCAGACTGCCTCGGATGATACAAAAGACCTATCCCTGTTTCTATTGTATTAGATACAATCTCTGTAATCTCAGCAAAATAAGGTTTAACATCTTTAAGCATCTTCAGGTAACCTTCTTCCTGCTCTATAGGCGTTCCAAGCATATCAAAAAGATTTAGGGTCATATCATCTGCCCCAGCAAAAAATCCTATTGCTACCTGAATCTTTGTGAATTTTACGGACTTGCTGAAACGGGTGTACCTTGAATTTTCAAGCTCGGCACATTTCTTGGTTCCCGGAGGTAAAATACTTATTGTTTTCTTAAGCCCATTTGATAAGCCAAAAAAGTCCATTGGGTCGCTCATTCCGTAATATCCCATACTGGGCCTTGAGACTGGTCTATGCCTGCCTGCCAATTTCTTATAAAGTTTATTCCAGTTTCTTCCTTCTATCGCATGGTCATCAGGGTCGCTGCACATAAGTCCTAATTGTGTAGCCGGGCTCACCTCGTGAACTGCCTTCTCTATCTTCCCGGATACATCTACCATGACCTTGCCTAACATATCAAACCACTTTTTTCTCCAGGGATGTGGATGTCCTGGTTTTAGAATGGCTTTCACAATATCTTGACGAGATGTTCTATGTCCGATAATCTTAGAAAATTCTTTTACATGAATATCGCAAAAACATCCGTAATCACACGGTTGATGATTGAAATTCCTGAAATCATCTTCAAGCCAGAGAATATATGGATAGCTGGATGCATATAGTTTATAGGTTTCTATAATCCATTTCTGCCAACCTTTTGATAGGGGACATGCACATGCCTTACAGGTTCTACCTTCCCAATCTACGAAAAAACTCATGTCCCGGAATATTTTTCTCATATCTCTACCCCGATCAGCATGGCCTAATGTAAGCCATGGGTTTATAGAAAACTTTATTTTATTTCCTTCTAAAACCTTCTTTGCCATCTTGAGTGCTTTAACATATTCATTTATCTTATCAAGGCTGGGGAAACCGCAAGAAAATTCTTCAGGATCTATCTTCCAGATCACTTCATCAATATCGTATTTGAGACAATATTTTACCACTTCATCTGTCGTTTCTTCTGATTTCCATAAGGGCAGATTCCTTCTAAGCATGTATGTGAGTTCAGCCATTATCTTATCCTCCTCGCTTCTACTCTGCATATACCTTTTTCTTCATCTAAATATTCTATACCGTACGAAGACCCATAATCTTCTATCATCCTGCGGTATAATATATCACAATGCTTACAATAGTCAGGATATGCATTTCTATACATTCTGTGCGTTTTTCAAATCTGTTCACTCGATCCGGTACACATGCACTCCCGCCGGCTCGAACATATCCCTGAATGTCGGATTCTTTAGATTGAACGTTCGATTCTCGAACAGAACGTCCACTTTCTTCCACTTTCCAGCGGGCAGAGTAAATACCGGCGCCATTGGTAAATTCTGGTTCGGATTAACCACTATCACGTATATCCTGCTGTCAAAGGACTTAACCTTCATGTGAAGTCCAAGCCCCTCCGGCTCTACCCTGACCTGCACGGGCGACTCAGGAGCAACCAACATGGACGAAAGGTAATGTATCTCACCCACAAGATTCTGAAAAGCCTCATAATCCTTCGGGAAATCCTGGATGCTCGCCAATCTTTCGTAGCCCCAAGAAGCGCTCCACCATAGGATACCCTTCGCATCATGTGCCAGCGCCAGGTACGTCATCGCGCGCATCTCTGCAGGCGTGGGCCGAAATATAAAACCAGAATCCAGTAGAGATTTGAGAACGTCCTGTTTGGTCTTGCCCTCCGGCAGTCCGTGGTTATACTTTACAAAAAGGTCCCAGTTAAAAGCCTGCTGGCATAACCAGACAGGTTTCTTGTAGTCCAACATCTTATAGGCATTCTCAACGTATTTTGCCACATGCACCAGAGACTGGTCCGGAATGGGATAGACATCCACCAGGACGCCGTCTCCAACATTGCCGAACAGACCTGCGGCTCCCGGGCTGTTCAGTATGCACAAAAATGGCCGCCGGTGGCCGTTGGCGAGAATAATTTCATACATCTTCGTTGCCTGTTCGATGCCTTCCGGATGACTGTTGGGTTCATCCAGGCTATAAGCCAGGAACTCAACATTCTTGTCATAGAAGGGAACCGACTTGGTAAATCCATCGTAGTCGGGCCCGCCTTCGCGCGACATTAAAGTATCGAAACTACCGAAGAACTTCAACCCCGTCTCGTTAAGGGACCTAAACCAGGGATTGGGGGTTTTCCCTTCTACTTCATCTGCAAGAGCCGCTCCTCCGTAGACGCTGTTGAAACCTGCACGCGCGCGGTTCTCCTCCGATACACCACCGCCATAAAACATGACCGGGAAAAAGGGCTCGTCATTGATGTAGGTAACAAGGTCCGGGCCGACCTTCACCACCGTAGTAAAGGGTTCATCCACTGAAAAATGCTGCCGCACGCGATTAGCACTGTTGCCAGAGGTGTCTTTTACCAACACCTCAATTGTGTGGACACCTTTAGCCATGGGAGTTTCCGGGGTGAAGTCTGCCCCTTTGTCCGTGATTGCGGCCATGGCCGTGACGTCCTTGCCGTCCAGCAAGAGTTGTGCTGACTTGACGTCTATCCCCTGGTTATCGCTCCAGCGCACGCTGATTTTAGAACTGGCGTTATCGGTCGTGGTGTCGGAAGCTGGTTTGACGTCCGTGACCGCCGGAGGCGTGGTATCCGCAGTCTCAAATTCTGCCGGAAACGGAATAATTACTGCACGCGGTTCGCAGGCCGCGGTAGGTTTGCCGGTTTTGTCAGTAGACCAGACCCGCCAGTAGTACACCCCTGGTGAAAGTGCTTTCGTGACAGAGAACTCAGGCGTTGCGAGCGGCTTCTTTATCATCGCTCCGGCTGAGAAATCAGGGACGTTTGCCAGTTCAAAAACATAGCCGGTACCATCTGTAACAGGCGTCCACTGGAAACGCGGACTGCCATCCTTCACCGTTTCCGAAGGAGCCGGGGAAATTAGTTTGCTCTTGACCCATTGCGCACCGTAGAGTTTCTCAATTTCCTCTGGGCTGAGCGCTTTGTCCCACACCTTGACGCTGTCAATCATACCGCGGAAGGTGCAACCCATCGTTTTCTTGTCGGCCGTGACCTGGCTTGAACCAATCGTCATCGGCAGCATGGAAGGATTGATACCGGTGATCGCCTGATCGAAGGAGCCTGTGAGTTGCCCGTCCACGTAAATCTTGCCGCGCTTACCATCGGAGAGATTTGCGTCATAGGTAGCTATCACGTGATGCCAACCATTCGTTGTAATGGCATTAGATTGCTCCAACCAAATCCGGGTTCCCCAATTCTGGGCCAACCCAAATGAGATGCACCGGCTGGACCTACCGGAATCCACATAATTCAGGTAATATCCGTAACCAAATCCACTCTTCATAGCGGCGGTGGAAATGAGCGCACCTGTCGTTCCAGAGAGCGCTTTCAGGTCGAAGTAGGCGGTCGCCTCCAGCGTGAGCGCAGTGGTGATATGCCTGAGGCTTTCGGAGTCTGGCACCTCAACGCGGTCGCCCTCTTTCTCGAACTTGAGCGCATGGCCGCTTAGGCCCGGAACCCATGAAGCGCCAAAAATCATACCGTCATTGATAATTGCTGATTGTCCGTGAGCGACCTCACCCTGCCCCTCATCGAAAGTGAGACCAACAATCAGGTGCAGTTCCGTATCGTCATGACCGGAAGCAAGCGCATCAATAACCTCATTCTTACCTGTCGGTGGGTTGCCGTGGTGAAATACCATCTGTGCAAAACGGTCTGGTTCACAGTAACGTTGGACCGTGTGCGCCCAGGAATAATGACTTCCTTTCTTACCTAAGTTGATGTTGCGGCAGAAATTTCCGTTCCAAACCTCACCGTCCCCAGGCACCCGGCTTAGCTCCTTAAACGGTATTTCAATCTCCACCGAGTAGAAATCCTTCCCCTTGAAAGCGGCCGCACGGCTCCATGATAGCGGCGCAACTCCCGGTATCCCTGGATCATTAACGCCAGCCTGGTAGTTGGTACGACCTCCGGCAGCGTTGACTATTACCTGGAAAACATTCCCGATGTTCCAGGGCAGAATGAAAAATTCTACCCCATCGTCACCCCAATTCGCGGGGTTGTTGTCTTTTGAACTACCTACAAGACCTGCCATGTCCGTCTCACCACACACAAATGACACGTAAAGACTATCCGAAGTAAAACCTACCCTGAATACTGTCTGCTTCTCAACCGGAGTACGACCTCCAAGAACATGGAAGCCGGTTCCAGCCGGAATCCCTGCCCAGGCCGGATCATCATCAACCTTACCGTCCATAACCGGTATATCTTTAAACATATAAACATGGTATCTCAACTCTTTTTCAGCTTGCACATTTCCAATGAAAAAACTTAACACTGAAATTGCCACAAAAAACAAAATCCCCCATCTATACATTACAGTTCTATAAATCATAATCCCTCCTTCTTTTTAAGTAATAACCTGCGACTTTACGAATAGCCTCTGCTATCTTTTCCACATCGTTATCTGTCCAGAATCTACTGGTAATAAGGACTACCGTATCCTGTAACGCCTTTTCAGCATTCGGGCATATGCCCATTCTATATTCAATCTTCTTTCCATAGTAATGGCACTCAAATGGACACTTACTTTTTCCATAAGCGCTTTTATTTAAAAATAGGTCGTAGGCATATAGGAGTAACTTATCATAATCTAGTCTGACAGGAACGCCCTCCGCAATAAGCGCCTTTCCAAACTCTGGTGCTGTAATACCCATAGTATCTACATCTATCTTGAAGGCATAAAGATAATAAGAGTGTTTGTATCCTTTCGGTAAATTTATGGTTTTTACTCCATTTATACCTGTAATTCTCCCGGTAAGTGAACTCGCTACTTCTCTATAGGCATTCACAACTTCTTTGATTTTCTTTAATTGGGCAAGTGCAACCGCTGCCTGTAATTCTGTCATACGATAATTCGGGGCAAGAAAAACAGGGTTTCTCCCGCTACCATCCCTATAGTAACATTTATCACCATAAAGTGCTGCCTTTTTGTATAGGTCAATTTCATTTGTTATTAGGATTCCCCCTTCGCCAGCACTCATATGCTTTGACTCCTGGAGACTAAAACAGCCAATATCTCCAATTGTCCCGTTTAACCTGCCTTTATATTCCGACAGATATGACTGGGCACAGTCTTCTACCACCCATAACTTATGCCTTTTTGCAATTGCCATAATTGGGTCCATATCGCATGAAAGTCCCATGAGATGAACTGCAATGATTCCACGTGTCTTCTTTGTAATTTTATCCTCAATGCTTTTTGGGTCAATAGTGTGAGTATCTGGATTAACGTCTGCAAATACAGGTATGGCATTCTGGTAAAGGACTCCTATGATTGACCCCATGTCTGAAATTGGAGAAGTTATTACTTCATCACCCGGGTTAATTCCAAGCGCACCAACCGCCGCATGAATTGCTGCAGAACCAGATGAAACTGCTACAGCATATTTTGCACCAAAAAATTTTGCAAATTCTTTCTGGAACTCCTTTACCCTTGTCCCCTCCGCAGAGAAAAGTATTCCGGATTGAACTGCTTCTTTGAGGAGTTTTATTTCTTCACTGCCATACTTGTTGCCGGTAGTCAACTTTCTCACCACAGGTCTGCCACCAAATATTGCGGGTTTTTCAGGCATATCCCATCCCTTTTATCCTTTCCTGATTATCCTAAAGGAAAACAACTTCTCCAGTCTCGTTTGATTTTCTTACTGCATCCATTATTAACATGTCCTGCCGCACTTCACTTAGTTTTACAGCAGGCTCTATATCATTTATAAGAACATCGTAGACGTTCTTATAAAAATCGTCCCATGTGCTTTTTACAATCTGTACATCTACCCTTCTTTCTTCACCTTCCTCATCGCCTACCATCACGCTTATCTTTTCCTGATTCGGAAAACTTTCTCCGTTGTAGATGCCACAGTCCCACATAAGAGTCCCTTTTGTCCCGCATATTAGCCACCTCGGTGAAAGTAAAATCCTTGTTGATTGGCTCACCTCTATTTTTCCGAGCAACCTGTCTTCAAACCGGAGCATAAGATTCACGTGGTCCTCAGCATCCTTCATCCAACAGCGACTCTGAAGGTCTGCGAAGACAGAGATAGGCTTAGTCCTTGAAAAAAGAAGCATCTGGTCAATAAGGTGAGTGCCCCATTCATTGAGCCGCCCGCCTCCAAATTCCTTACTCAGCCTCCAATCTATCTTCTTGCCTGTTGTCTTTCCGCGAACACGACTGAATCTTCCAACCTTTGATTCAATAATAAACACATCGCCAAGAATGCCATCTTCTATGATTTTTTCTATCGTCTGGAAATCAGGGTCCCATCTCCTGTTCTGGTGAACAAAGAGTTTCCGGTTTTGTTTCTTAGAACAATCTATCATCTCATCTGCCTCTACTATATTCAATGCCATGGGTTTTTCTACAATTACATGTTTGCCTCTTTTCATTGCCTTTAGACTGAAATCTTTATGAAATACACCTGGCACAGCAATTACAACAAGTTCAACACTTTTATCGTTAAATAAAACGTCAGAATCTTTATAGAATCTCGCATTGCACTCATTTGCTATAGCATTTCCCATCTCTTCATTTGCATCACAGCAGGCAGCCATCTCAAAAAGATTAGATAACCGCTGGATAACCTTCACATGCCAACCATACCCTATAAGCCCCAAACCAA
>JACQPQ010000002.1 GCA_016207405.1 Gammaproteobacteria bacterium
GGGGTAAGGGGTATTAGGGGTTAGGGATAAGAGGTAAGAGGAAGATCCCGCACTTTCGTGCGGGAGAGGGACCGGGGCTACCAAGACAAAGTTCTTACGCTCAAAGCTCTTGAAACGAGCTCCCCCGGCCCAAAAATAATGTGTATTTATACCACACTATGCAGTTACAATTTCATTACAATCAAGTTTTGTGGCGGTCCACTGATTGTAGGGTGGACAAAGCGAGCGCAGCGAGCGGTCCACCATGGTAGTTTTGTAGGGCGGATTCAAGCGTAAGCGCTTAAATCCGACAGAATAAAACTCAAAAAGTATGCCGGTGCAATTTCATTTTAGCTAAAATTTTTGTGGCGATTTCTTCTATTGAACGGTTGGTGGTGTTCAGAAAAGGAATGTTGGCGTGTTTCATAAGACTTTCTGCCTGTTTCACCTCCCTTTCGCATTGCTCTTGTGAAGCATAAGGGCTTCTCCCTCGTCGAGCGAGCCGAATATTCATCAGCCTTGATGGGGAAATGGTCAGCCCAAAAAGTTTATGTTGTTGAGAGAGGAGAGCGCTCGGCAGAGATCTACGTTCTAAGTCATCGGGAACCAGAGGGTAATTTGCCGCACACACACTGAACTGTAAAGCAAGATAAAGACACGTAGGAGTTTTCCCGGAGCGAGAAACCCCCGTTAAAATGACTTCGGCACGTTCATAATGTTCTGTGTTGAGACCATCATCACTTGAAAGCGTGAAATTGACGGCCTCTATCCTCGATTGATAATGGTTTTCTTTGATGGCATGCGTCATTCCTACGGTATGGGAAGAGTGTGTTTTGAGCTCTCGTTCTAGGGGTTCCAAAAACATATCAAAAAAGTTCAAGGTGAGCGCATGCGCTTTTGCGAGGATATTGCGGATAGGAGGCTCGATGATAGTGGAAAAGATAATAGGTTTTTGTCCCGTTTTTTGAGCACTGTCATTGATCCGCTCACATACCTTTTCGGCCTTTTTCTCCGTATCCACAAAGGGAATGGTGATAGGGTCAAAATGTACACCAGGAAACTGTGTGAGCAGGCTATGTCCTACCGCTTCTGCGGTAATACCCGTTCGGTCGGAAACAAAAAAAACAGTGCGTGGCGAGGCGTTCAGTTCAGAATTCCCCGTTTTGATTGCCGAACAAATTTTAAGAAGTATTTGACATGGGAAGAGTCATGGCAGAGCTCTTCCAGGCTTAAAAGTGCTTGTTCAAGCGATAGCTTTTTTCGGTAAAGTATTCGATAGGCGCGTTTAAGTGCCAGTATGGTCTCTGGCGGAAAGTGGTGTCGTTTAAGACCCACGAGATTTAGCCCGAATACTTGGGTTCTTCGACCTTCACAGCCCGCTGCCAGTAAATAAGGAGGGACATCTTTGCTAATCAAAGCGGCGCGACCTAAAAAACAGTAGTCTCCAATTCGGCAGAATTGATGGATGCCTGTAAACCCTCCTAATGTAATATGGTTGCCAATTGTGACGTGTCCTGCGAGAGCCGTGTTATTGGCAAATACATTGTGGTCGCCCACCTTGCAATCGTGCGCAATATGCGTGTTCGCCATTAGCCAGTTATCGCACCCCACTCGAGTCACCTTTTTGTCTTTAGCGGTTCCTCGGCTTAAGGTGCAGTATTCTCGAATGGTGTTGCCGTCTCCAATTTCGAGCCGTGTAGGTTCGCCGTTATAGCTTTTATCTTGAGGCGCTTCTCCAATGGAAGCAAATTGAAAGATTTTATTGTTCTCTCCAATTCGTGTAGGGCCGGAAATCACAACATGAGGTCCAATCCATGTGTTGTCTCCAATTTCAACTCCAGAGCCTATGATGCTGTATGCACCAATAAAAACATGGTGCCCTATTTTCGCATCGCGGTCTATGATGGCGCTTTTACTTATCAAGCGACTCAATCTCCTTGTAAGCCGTTAAAATCTCCGCAGAGCACACCAGCTGTCCATCCACCCAGGCTTTTGTATGAAACTTCGATAGCATTTGTTTGCCTTGGGCGAAGTGTACTTCTAACCGCAGTTGATCGCCCGCAGAAACGATTTTTTTAAAGCGCGCTTTATCTATGCCGACAAGGTAGTAAACAAGCTTATGAACGTCTATGGTTTTGCCAGAGGTTTTGATCGCTAGAATAGCCGTTGCTTGAGCCAATGCTTCAATGATTAAAACGCCTGGCATCACAGGACGAGTGGGAAAGTGCCCCTGAAAAAATGGCTCATTAACCGTAACATTTTTTATAGCAATCAAAGATTTCCCTGGTGTAAATTCGAGTACTTTGTCAATCAAAAGGAATGGGTATCGTAAGGGAAGATGTTTTAAGATCTCTTGGATGTTCATTATCATATTTTTCTCGAAAGAAGCGTAACCGTTCACCTACCCACTTACAACAAAGCCTTACTATCGTCGTTGCGAGTACCCCACGCCCCTAAAGGGCGGTATAGGCAAAAAGAACCGTTCATTCACCTCTTCCGAGAAGCGGGAGAGGTCGGCGTGTTTTTTGCGCCGGGTGAGGGTGGATAAAAAACAGCATGCCAAATGTACCATTTTTAAATCGATATGAAAATATTTTATACCCACCCTCACCCCTGAGGAATCGACGCATAATTTACACCTTCGTCGCCCCGTGGCTTGGCCACGGGGCTTGAGACGGGCGAAGCCCGTGTTGCGCTTCGCGCAACTGGATACCGCCCCCGGATAAAAGATTTCCGCGGCTTCGGTAGCCGCGGTATGACGGGCCCTTTGGATGATTGTTAAAATTATGCGTCGATTCCTCAGCCCTCACCCCAACCCTCTCCCGCTCTGCGGGAGAGGGGGTAAATGCCATTCAATTAAATAGAACATGGCGTGTAATGTTAGAAAACGGTTCTTTAAAAGGCTTTAATGTGCTGAATAATTGCAAATTTTGGAGATTATTTAATATGTAGGTCGGATTCTTTTCGAAGCGCAGAATCCGACCTACATCTATTTTTTATTCATATCCCGGCCTTCTGGGGATGAACCGGCGATGAGGGGGTTCGGGGATATAGCGGGGTTGCGGGTTGGGTTTCTCTTCTACACCTTCTACGGTCGATACTTCGTTCCCTGGCTTTTCTTTGTAGTACAACTCTTCACTCAGCATTTTACCGAGCTTGAGATCGGATAATCCAAGCTGAGAGTTGATTTGGGCTATTTTCGTTTCAGCGAACCACGAAATACTGCCTTCTGCTTTAGGCAAATCTTTCTCACCCTTTCTGGGCTTTAAATAACGATTTACGTTCAGAAGTGCAGCCTGTTCGTGTTGCAATAATCCTTTAAAAGCATTGAGTCGGGTTTTATCCTCAAACCATACCTGAATGGCTTCATCATTTGCTTTACCCGACTCAGTCAGTCTTTTAAATCCCTGATTAACGAACAGCGCCGTCCCGATAAAATTAAAATCGTGTTCCATTTTTTCAAAGGGTGTCCATTCATCCTTCGTGTTTTCACTCTTGCACATTGAATATTCGTTGAAAAGTTTTTGATTTAATAAATCGAGTTCTTTCTTCATCTCCACTACAAATGACGATGGACTTGTGGTTATCCAAAATTCTTGTTCTGAACTCGATTTTTTGTGCCCACGCGTGAGTTGTTCTTGTTCCTTGGGGTTCATTACCGCCTCAAAACTAAAATCAAAAGGACTGTGGCTGGGTAAAATACGTATGCCTTCTGGGCGATTGACAAATTCCGCTATTCTTTCCATTCCCTTCATTTTTTCCATTTGAGACTCTATGTCTAGCCTATCCAATGCCACAAAAATCTGGTCATAGCGCTTTATTCGGGATTCAAAGGGAAGAGTGTCATCTTCCTCGTTCTTAATCCCCTCGTAAGCCTGATGAATTCTATCAAAATCTGCTTGCAAAGGTTGACTGCTATACCATGTCCTCATTTCCCCAGGCATTGTCTGAACCACTTTGCAAGTGTTCTCCATGTTTTCTTTAAACTGAACTTGCAGTCGTTTTTTATTCCTATGATAAAAAATAGCGAGTTCGTTCGGCATTTTTTCTAACTGAGGAACACATCCCTCATCTGCCGTCATGGACATGGCAATTTTTAATAATTTTTCTTGAAGGATAGTGTTTATTTTTTCTTCGATTGTTTCTTCTAGCTTCTTTTGCTCGGCAGACTTCTTCGCAATGGTTTGTACTCTGTGATCTAAACTCTTTATACAGTCTTCTCGGCTTTCATTCTTGTTTTTAAATTCTGAAGCTTTTTTAATCTCGTTTAAGTATTCTTCTACTTTTCCATCTATCGCTTCAGCTTGCCTTTGAATGTCTGTTTCATCCAACCAGGCAATTAAAGAGCCAGATAGCGGGTCCACCACTTTATCAAAGAGATGGGCTAATACCATGGCAGCTGCCAATTCCCCCGTTTCAATCAGAAAACCTGCACTCCAACCCAGTGGGCCGGTAGGTGCGAGAGCTGTCCCTTCGGGGGCTGCTGCAAGCCATTGGGCTCCAACTACACAGTGTTTAGCTAAACAAACCCCGCCCTTAATTACCGTCATGGCAGTCGCAAATTCCGCCGTGTTGACTCCAATGCTCGCCCAGAATGCTAACTTCTGAGAGGTTGTAATCGTAGATTCATAGAGGATTTTACTTCTAATTTGTGACTTTTCTTCTTTATCTAAATCAGAATTA
>JACQPQ010000026.1 GCA_016207405.1 Gammaproteobacteria bacterium
CGACTGTGCGCGGCCTGAAAAATTCTAGGAGCGCAGGGGACAAATGCGAGCAGCAGGCAGCGGAAAATACACAGCAAACCACCCATCAGTGAGGGATTACAAAGCTACTAAGTCGGTTCATATGTGGAGCATTGTAGCAGAATTGTAGGGCGCAATAGCGTTCGCTTTGCGCCATTATTAGTAGGCCGGCTCAAGCGCAGCGTAGCCGGAAAAGAAAACTAGCCCCACAAGAGGTGTTTGGACACCTCCATGGTTTCCTGATGGAGTTTGGCCACCCGTTGGGTAGCCTCCTCTAGGGTGAAGAGGAAGGTGCCGCCGCCATTCCACTTCTTATATATGTCACTATAGCAGTGACAGGGAGGCTCCTCGGCAGCAACCCACTGTGGGTGGCCGTTCACACCGCAGAAAGCCTTTCGGCCTTCTGCGTCTGTCCCCCACCGTTTTCCATCAGCATCGCACCCCACCGGACGGTGGAGTGCAAAAATTTTATAACTTCTCATTTTTTACCCCCTTTGCTTTTCGCCAGCCGAGTATTGATCGGCAGGGGGCCTCTTAAACAAGATTAACTCCAAGTCATCAGGTGATGACGAAATTTGAAAAAGGTCTGAAACCAGATGGCTTGGAGTTTGAACAGACGACTCAAACAATTCACGAATTGGAGATGATACCAAAATCCTGCTGATTACGTCACCATGGCCAACATTGAGGATAGGCGGTTTCGGCTTAAGGCATGTTCATAACATCTTTTTTGTTTCTTCGGGGGTTGCGATTTCTCGATCCGTGCTGCGGACGAGGGCGGTTAAGGCTTCTACTAATTTTCCATTGGAATCGGTTTTTTCCCCAGAAGGCAAATAGAAAGTATCTTCCAATCCCGTACGCGCATGCCCGCCCAAACGCACGGATTCTATCAAGAGTGGCCAGATGTTTTTTTGTCCAATCGCAATCACTTGCCAGTGGGTTTTTTCAGGCATTTCCTTGATGAGGAAAGGAAGCAATTCCGGTTGGGCACTCATCCCACTTTGCACCCCCATGACCAAAGAGAGATGAAAAGGTGGGGTGATCATTCCATTTTTAGCAAAGAGCCCCACACTCCTCACCATTCCAAAATCAAAACACTCAAATTCAGGAAGCGTTTGCGTTTGGCTCATCACGTCGAGAAAACCTTGAATTTTTTCAACAGGGTTATCAAAAACAAAAGGAGGCCACGCCCACTCTCCATTTTCTTTTACACGCAAATAGTTAAGAGAACCGGCATTGAGGGCAGCCATCTCTGGATGGACACGACGCAAGCACGCACAAGGACCCGAAATATCAGATCCCACTACACCTGTGGACATATTCAGGATCACTTTTGGAACCTTGCTGCGGATCTCTTCACAAATTTCACTCACGATCTCTGGATCCCAAGTGGGAAACTTCGGGCTTTTAGGATCTCGAAAATGACAATGAACAATACTCGCACCCGCATTATAAGCCTCTAATGCAGCATTCCCCATTTCTTTGGCGGTAACCGGCACTGAATGCTTTTGTGGATCCGTTAAGATCCCCGTTAAAGCGCATGTGATGATGACTTTTGTGTTTTCCATTCGTTTGAGTTGGTGGACCGCTCGCTACGGGAGCAAAGTCTACCCTACATTTGCCAATCCCTCACACTTAATAATAATTTCCTTCATCACCTCGTTAGAACCCCCACCAATACTCATTAATTTGGCGTCTCGAAAATAGCGGGCGACTTCATATTCGGTCATAAGGCCGTTCCCCCCATGGAGCTGAACACATTCCTCCATAACCTTCATCTGGATTTGGGCTGTCATGAGCTTTAACATGGATACTTCCTTAGTAAAGTCTTGCGCCTTCACGGCTTTTTGTACGCAGAGTTCTGTCATGGCTTCAATCAATGCAATTTCGGCACACATTTGTGCCATTTTATGCTGGGTGACTTGAAAAGAAACCAAGGGTTTGCCAAATACTTCACGTTCCCCGATATACTTTTTAGTGAGTTCATACACGCGTTTCATGGCGCCTAGTCCTAAAATCACTCCCACCAATCGCTCCCATTGGAATTGCTCCATCTGATAAGTAAATCCCTTGCCTTCTTCTCCAATCAGAAACTCCTTCCCCAGTAACACATCATCCAAGAAAATTTCTGCGGTATCCGAAGAAGGGTAACACGTTTTATCTAAAGCCCGACCGATAGAAACGCCTTTTGTTTCCGTCGGAATAACGAAAAGCGAGAAACTCTGATGCCCAACCTTCTCTCGCGTACGCGCGAGTAAGGTCAAAAAATCCGCCTGTGTCCCATTGGTGATAAAAGTCTTTTGACCAGCGAGCCGATAAAAATTTCCTTCCAAGGTAGCTCTGGTTTGAATACCCGCCACGTTAGAGCCACAGCGCGGCTCTGTTATCGCAATGGCGCCCACTTTCTCTCCCCGGAAAGCTGGAAGAAGAAAGTTCTCACGGAGGAAAGTATTGCCATATTTTACCAAGGCAGGCGCGCACATTTCGCTCACCACACTGATATTAAGAGCGACCCCAGAGGAACCACATCCGCCCAATGTTTTAAAAAACAAATAGGTGTAAATGTAAGAAGCACCCGCTCCCCCACATTCTTCCGGATAACGAATGCCTAAAAAACCCAACTTCCCTAGAGTTTTCCAAAGAGTGCGGGGAATGGTTCCCTTTTTTTCCCATTCCAGAACATGCGGCCTCACCTCTTTTCCGACAAACGCCTCAATATTCGTTTGAAAAGCTTTTTCTTCTTCAGTTAGTTCAATATAGGTCATGTCACAAGTCCCTCCCGGCTCTTTTAAATTTCAAGTGGATAATGCCTCATTGAATGTGGGAAGGGTGGTTTACTGTGTATTTTCTGCTGCCTTTGCGAGCGTCCCCGAGCGACGTAGAATTTTTTAGGCAAAAATGCAGGATGCATTTTTAGCGCGCTGGAGGCAGGATGCCGACTGCGCGCGGCCTGAAAAATTCTAGGAGCGCAGGGGACAGATGCGAGCAGCAGGCAGCGGAAAATACACAGCAAACCACCCATCAGTGAGGAATTACCTTCAATCTCATAAACCATCTTGCAATTCAATTATAAAAAGTATACATCTAACAACGTTATCTAAAAACTCAAACTTGGAGTTTGAGTAGTATGTTTTCCCTATGGACTTAGGGGACCGTTTAGGTCCCCCCGTTTCACTTTTAGGAGTACATCGCATGAAAAATTATTTTGCGATGATCTTGGCAGTTCTCTTCTGTTGTTTCCCTTGTCTCGCCCAAGAACCGGAACCGTTTCAATACGAAGTGGATCGGTTTTCGGATGTCCGGATTCTGAGGTATCAGATCCCTGGCTTTGAAAAACTGACCCTTCAACAAAAGCAGCTCTGCTATTACCTAGCGGAAGCCGGGTATTGCGGAAGGGATATTATGTGGGATCAGAATTGCCGGCATAACCTCACGGTTCGCCGAACCATCGAGCAAATCGTTCGGCACTACGAAGGCGACCGACAGGAAGCCGAATTCCAAAAGTTTTTGGAATATGCAAAACGAGTATGGATGGCTAACGGAGTCCACCATCACTACTCTACTGACAAGATGATCCCGGAATGTGAATATTGGGCTTTCATAAAGTTTCTGTACGGCTCCCCAAAAGCGCAATTTCCATTGCGTAAGAATGAAAAGTTGCATGAGTTTGCGAGCAGGATGTACCCGATCATGTTTGACCCAGGCTGTATGCCCAAAAAGGTCGAACACTCTAACGATGGTGATCTCGTTACAGACTCTGCCGTTAACTTTTACGAAGGCGTAAGCAACAGTGAAGTTGAAGCCTTCTATAAAACTATCCGGGAGCCCGACGACAAAACTCCCATTTCCTACGGCCTTAACTCAAAGTTGATGAAAATCGACGGAAAAGTTATTGAGCGGCCTTGGAAAGTAGGAGGGATGTACGGAGAAGCTCTTCTACGAGTTGTCTATTGGCTGAAAAAGGCCGAGGCAGTCGCCGACGACAAACAGAGAGATGTCATAGCAGCTCTGATTCGATATTACCAAACGGGAGACCTGCGTGACTTTGATCGTCATTGCATTCTCTGGGTACAAGACACCCAATCGACTGTGGACTTTATCAACGGGTTTATTGAGGTTTACAACGATCCGAAGGGAATGCGCGGATCGTTTGAGTGCCTGGTCGAAGTGGTAGATCCCGACACAACGGCAAGAATTGGGGCTCTTGCCCAAAACGCGCAGTGGTTTGAGGACAATGCTCCCATCCTTCCTCAGCATAGGAAGGAAAAGATTGCGAGCATAGAATGGCGAGCCATTAACGTGGTTGCTGCCATTGGGGATAGTTCCCCTGCGATGCCGATTGGAATTAATCTACCCAATTCAAACTGGATCCGGGAGATCCATGGCAGTAAGTCCGTCAACCTGGCCAACATCCTGTTTGCTTACAACCAAATCCGGGGGAGTAATCTTGCAAAAGAATTTTATTACACTCCAGAGGCGGCTGAGCGGGTTGTTAAATATAGTGACTTGTCGGGCTGTTTGACCACGGCTCTTCATGAGGTCATTGGACACGCCAGTGGAAAACTCGAACCTGGCGTTGAGGATCCACAGATGGTGCTGGGCCACTATGCGAGCACTCTGGAGGAGGCACGTGCGGATTTGTTCGCACTCTATTTTATTTTAGATCCCAAACTGATCGAGTTGGGATTGATGCCTTCTCTTGAGATCGGACAAAGCGAGTATGATGCCTACATCCTGAGTGGTCTCATGCTGCAACTCCGTAGAATACAGCCTGGAAAAGACATCGAAGAAGCCCACATGCGCAATCGTCAGTTGATTGCTAAATGGGTGTATGAAAGAGGTCAAACCGAAAATGTCATCGAAAAGAGAATGAAAGATGGCAAGACCCATTTCATTATTCGTGACTATGAAAAGCTGCGACAATTGTTTGGTGCCCTTTTGCGTGAAATTCAACGCATCAAAAGCCAGGGCGACAAAGAGGCCGGCCAAGCATTGGTAGAAAACTATGGGGTTAAGGTTGACAAGATCTTGCACGAAGAGGTGCTTGCCCGATTTAAAAGCATCCAAAGTGGTCCACCTTATGCCGGGTTTATCAACCCTCATTTGGTTCCGATCTATAAAGATGAAGAGATTATCGACGTAACCGTCGAATATCCCAGTAGCTTTGTAGAACAAATGCTGGAATACGGAGAAAAATATTCTTTTCTCCCGAATGAAAATTAAAAATTTTTAATGTTGGTTGCCGGCCACGCTACGCTTAGGCCGGCCTACATTCTAAAAATCCCAAATTCGTGAGTGCCCTTGACTTCACCTTGATAAAAAACCGAAAGGCAGAATTCTAGAATTTTCCGGGTATCCCTCGGATCGATGATCCCATCATCCCAAACGCGAGAAGTAGCGTAATAGGGATCGGATTCTTCAATCATTTTTCCCTCTAATAAGTCCAACTCTTTTTGTTTTTTCTCTTCATGGAGAGAAGTGGCCTCTCGCTCCGGTTTTTGGCCAATGATATTTAACACGCCACTCGCTTGCCTCGAACCCATAATAGCCAAGTGTGAAGTGGGCCAAGCAAACAGAAAGCGTGGGTTAAAAGCGCGTCCACACATCCCATAATTCCCCGCACCAAAAGAAGCGCCCATCAAAATAGTTATTGCAGGAACTGTGCTGTTTGAAACTGCATTGATAAGCTTGGCGCCATTCTTGATGATCCCTTCCTGCTCAGCCTTCTTTCCGACCATAAATCCCGTAATGTTCTGTAAAAAAAGAAGCGGAATGTTCATCGTGTTACTGAGCTGAATAAAGTGTGCCCCCTTATTTGCAGATTCTGAAAAAAGAACGCCGTTATTGGCAAGAATGCCCACGGGATACCCGCCGAGATAGGCCCATCCTGTCACCAAAGTAGGCCCATAAAGCGGCTTGAATTCCAAAAATTCTGAACCATCTACGATTCGAGCGATGATTTCCCTGGAATCAAAAGCATATCGATAATTCTGGTTTACAATGCCTAAAATTTCATTCGGATCGTACAGGGGCGGGACAATAGCTTTCTGAGCAAAGGAAGGGTGAGAAGACTGCGTTTGTGCAAGAAGCGTCGAGAGTTCACGAGCAAGTTCAATTCCTTCGGTTTCATCCTGTACGAGAAAATCCGCGCTGCCAGAAATCCGCGCATGCATGTCTGCCCCGCCAAGTGCTTCATCATCCACCACTTCATTGGTCGCCATTTTGACAAGAGGAGGCCCCGCCAAAAACACCTTGGCTTGATTCTTAACCATAATGACCAAGTCAGACATGCCAGGAATATAAGCACCTCCAGCTGTACAATTTCCAAATACGACTGTGAGCGAGAGAAGCCCACGGCTAGAACGACGTGTTAAATCGCGAAAGAGTGTTCCGCCATAGTTAAAAATATCCGCTTGTTTACGGAGATCAGCGCCTCCGGATTCCGTTAAGTGAATAGTTGGGAGTTGATTCTCCTCTGCTATTTGGTCCAGACGCTGCGCTTTCAGAAGTGTGTGTGGACTGATACTCCCCCCCTTAATCGTCGGAACGTTCGCCTGAACGAGACATTTACGCCCTCCTACAGTGCCAATTCCACCAATCAGAGAAGCGCCTTCCCAATCTTCCCACGGAAGGCATCCCGAAAGCGGCATGAGTTCTAGAAAAAAAGAGCTCTCATCTAAAAGAAGGCGGAGGCGTTCCCGAGCTAATAGCTTCCCCGCTTTTTGATGCCGTTCACGTGATCCCAGTTTGCCTTGATTTTGACTGTGCGCGAGATGTTCTTTGAGCGTTTGGGCGAGCGCACTTACGCCTTTATAATTTTCTTTGAACCCAGAAGAATTTGGGTCAATTTTGGTTTTAATCGCTTTCATGATCTGAGGATATCTCCCTTCTTACCAAAAGAAAAATCGTTTGATATGATGAGCAACAGTTTGTTTTCTCTCTTCCAACCATACAACAGGGTTGGAAATCTTCCAGTCATCTGGAAGAAGTCGGAAGAATTCCGACATAAACTCTGCCCCTCCTTGTTGGAGTGGGCACCGCACTGTTGATTGATCTTCAGTGCAATGTCGTCGGTATTCTTCCGACCTTTTCTTTTACCTTCTTCCCTAACCCCTTCCCCCTTATCCCTTACCTCTTACCCCTTATCCTTCTTATTGACAACCCCCCATCACTCCCACACACTGCTCACTTAAACTCTATGAATAACATTACATCAGAAATGACAACAGCCGTACTCACAGGAACCGGTCACTCGATTCCGCCTTATGCAGTTTCAAATGAAGAACTGGTGACGTCCTTTAATCAATACGTCACGACCTATAACAAAGAACATCAAGAAGCGATAAGGCGAGGGGAAAAAGAAGCTTTACCAGAATCCAGCGTGGAGTTTATCGTCAAAGCTTCGGGTATTCACAATCGATATTTCCTTGATAAAACGGGGATTTTAGATCCCACCCGCATGTGCCCCCATATTCCGTTTCGTACACCAGAGGAGCCTTCCATCCAAGCAGAAGTGGCGGTCAAGGCTGCACAAGAAGCCATTCGGATAGCTGGCAAAACACCTGGCGAGTTCGATATGGTCATCTCTGCCTGTTCCACCACACAAAGGAACTATCCGGCTATCTCCATAGAAGTGCAAAAAATCTTGGGTATTGCGGGCGCTGCCTTTGATATGAATGTGGCTTGCTCCTCGGCTACCTTTGCCGTACAGCTTGCTGTGGATAGCATACGGGGAGGGCATGCCAAAGCTGTTTTGGTGGTCAACCCAGAAGTAATGGGGGGCAATTTAAACTTTAGAGACCGAGAAAGCCATTTTATTTTTGGCGAAGCTTGTACCGCCATGGTGATTGAGCGAAAAGTAAACCTTACAGCACCCTCTCCCCATGCTTTTTTAATACAAGGCACGCGATTGCTCACAGACTTTTCAAATAATATTCGGAATGAATTTGGATGTCTTACCCCAACCTATCCAAAGGACATTGCGCAAAAAAGCCAATTCTTTACACAAAATGGCAAAAAAGTTTTTAAAGAAGTGACTCCTTTAGCCGCCTCCCTCATACAAAATCATCTCGAAGCACATCACCTTACTCCCAAAGACATTAAACGGTTTTGGCTACACCAGGCCAACCTTCATATGAATACGCTCATCATCCGAAAGCTCCTCGAGCGAGAAGGCACATCCGAAGAAGCACCTATTGTATTAGACCGTTTCGCCAATACAGGCGCTTGTGGTTCTGTTCTCGCTTTCCACTTTCACCATACGGATTTCAAGCCTGGAGAATTGGGTTTGCTCTCGTCTTTTGGAGCAGGATATTCTGTAGGAAGTGTTATTCTGGAAAAAGTATAGAGGGGTTAGGGATTAGAGTTTAGGGATTAGTGAACATTTTTCCCTAACCCCTAAACTCTAATCCCTAACCCCTAACTCCTTTCGTCCATAACTTTTCCAGTTGATAAAACAGACGGGTTTCCGGATGCATAATATGCACGACGTTATCGCCGTAATCGATTAAGATCCAATTCCCTGGATTTTTCCCTTCAACACCGAAGGGTTTCAAGCCCTCACGCGCCAGTGATTCAATGACTTTTTCTGCCATGGCTTGCGTGTGCTGCGTGGAGTACCCTGAAGTAATGATTAAGTGCTCAAACAAAAATGATAGTTTTTTGACATCCAAAACAATGGTGTCTTGAGCCTTCATATCCTCCAAAACCCTAATGATTTTTTTTGTCAGCCTTTTCCCAACAAGATAAGACGTTTTAATTCTGTACCCCCTCAATGTAAATTTCTAAGTAAACCGCATTGGCTTCTGTACCCAAACTAGAATTTTGCATGCTAAAGTTACTTTGCATTAAACTTCCTCTGGCCATAAACCCACGCCGATATCCTCCCCATGGATCTTTGCCAGAGCCTATTGCCTCCACATTAAAAGTCATGGATTTTGCAACGCCATGCAACGTCAAAATACCTTCCAAAGTGCCTTTCAAAGTGCCTGTTTTTGAGTCCTCCCATACCAACCGAGTACTCTGAAAAGAAGCTTCTGGATAACCCTTAACATGTAAAAAATCTTTTCCACGAAGATGTTTATCTCTTAGGCTATGATTGGTATCAATACTCTTCATTCGAACCTTGGCCGTGATGTTCGCCTCATTCGGCTTGTCTGCATCAAATTGAAACTTGCCAGAAATTTTATTAAATCGCCCAAGGATGTAACTAAACCCTAAGTGGGAAACTCTAAATTGGACAAAAGAATGCGCTTCATCTATCTCATAAGTATTGGCTTGCCCAACTGCTTGTGCAGCCACTAAAAACAAGACCATTCCAATGGTATTAATTTTGCGGTTCATTCCCCACTTCTCCTTTTATAATCTCCTCGCCCAACATTCGCACCAGTATACTATCTTTATTCCAAAAATGATGTTTGAGCGCTGCAGAAATATGCAAAATCACTAACCCTATCGTCACATGAGCAAGCGTCTCATGAAGCTCTTCTAACCACTCTGCCCAATCATGATCTATCCTAAAAACAGTCGATATACTCAGATAACCCGTTACAGGAAGTAAAATTGGCAAAATCAGCAAAAGAATGTGAACGGCTTTAGCAACCAAGCGTTCCCAGGATTTTACATAAGAGGGCAAATGCGGGAATGGACTCCACCACGCCCATATTAGTTGACCCACCGCAAGAAAAAACACTAAAATCCCAACCAATTCATGCACCCTCATCCAAAATTGCGACACGGGATCTGCGTAATGTATCTTCTCTAATATAAACTCTCCAACAACCAGCAAAAAAATAATGCCACTTGCAATCAGCCAGTGAAAGAGAATAGAAATTAAACCATACCCTGAAGAATGATTATAAAGCCGCATGCTTGTCCTTAAGCAGTCATGTCGTTCACACCCATAAAAAAACTAGGCCAACACTTTCTTACCGATCCTGCCCTCATTGATATTTTAATTCAACTTTTATGCCCTCGAAAAAATCAACACTGGCTAGAAATTGGAGCGGGCTTGGGCGCGCTCACCCGACCACTCACTCCCCTGGTTAAAAGGCTTGACGTGGTTGAAATAGACCATCGCCTGATCAAAACATTAAAAGAGACTTTACCCACTCCCACACTCATTTTTCACGAACAAGATGTTTTACGTTTTAACCTTAACAGTATCGCATCGATACCCAGAAGCCTCTATATTTGTGGTAATCTGCCGTATCAAATTTCAACGCCACTTCTCTTTCACATTTTTGAAGAGCTTCCGCTGATACACAGTCTATTTTTTATGCTGCAAAAAGAAGTGGTCGAGCGCTTAGCCGCAAACCCCGGAGAAAAATCCTATGGGCGGCTTACGGTGCATACGCAATATTACTGCCAAGTCATACCACTGATAGATGTTCCGCCCCACGCGTTTAGCCCACCTCCAAAAGTGAGATCTGCTTTTGTGAAGCTCATCCCGTACTCCCCCCCGCTTTACCCCCCTGTGGACGAAAAACTTTTTCATGACATCATCCAACAGGCTTTTATGGCACGACGAAAAGCCCTAAGAAATGCGCTCAAAAAATGGCTCTCCCCCATTGATTTTGAACACCTTGCGATTTCCCCACAGGCGCGCCCTGACCAACTCACGGTGGCGGAATATGTCAGAATTTGTCAGCATCTCTTTAGGTGAATAAGCAGCAAAGAAATCGCCGCTGGCGTGACCCCAGGAATGCGAGCAGCTTGTCCAATCGTACGCGGTTGCACCGCGACCAGTTTTTGTCGTACTTCATGGGATAGCCCCTTCACCTTTTCATAATCAAATGGAACCGGCAACTTCTTATCCTCTTGGGTACGCCTTTGTGAGATCTCTTCGCCTTGACGCTTGATATAGCCCTCATACTGCGACTGAATAGAAAGCTCCTCTCCAATTATAGGTTCTCTCACAAAAGGCCCCAACTCTTCCACCATAGCCAGATTATCGTACCCAACTTGCGGACGTTTTAAACATTCCCAAGCCGTTAGCCCAGAAGTAACCAGCGTTTTCAAGATCGGTTCTAGTTTTTGAGCTGTCTGTGTATGCGGGTTAATCCATAATGATTTAAGACGCTCCTTTTCCCGCTCTAAAGTTTCTAACTTATTCTGAAAGGCCTGCCATCGTATCTCATTCACCACTCCTAGCTCTCTCCCTTTAGAAGTCAACCGAAGATCGGCATTATCTTCCCGGAGTAACAGGCGATATTCTGCACGACTCGTGAACATGCGATAGGGTTCACGGGTGCCAAGCGTCACTAAGTCATCGATCAAAACACCCACATAGGCTTCATATCGCTTCGGCCACCAGGGCTCTTGTCCTTGAACTCGAAGCGCTGCATTCACTCCTGCAATAATGCCTTGTGCAGCTGCCTCCTCATACCCTGTCGTCCCATTGATTTGTCCTGCAAAAAAAAGCCCTTTTATGCATCGCGTTTCTAACGAGTGATAAAGTCCCCTTGGATCACAAAAATCATATTCAATGGCATACCCTGGCCTGGTCAAATGGGCCTTCTCAAAACCCTTAATCGTTTGTACAAAGGCAAGTTGCACATCAAAAGGAAGACTTGTCGAAATGCCATTCGGATATACTTCTGCCGTATGAAGACCTTCCGGCTCTACAAAAATTTGATGGGAAGATTTCTCATGCCAACGAACCACTTTGTCTTCTATCGAGGGACAATATCGAGGACCTACACCCACAATAGTACCTGAATAAAGCGGAGACCGTTTTAAACTCTGACGAATGAGATCATGCGTCGCTTCTGTGGTATGGGTAATATAGCAGAGTGTTTGAGAAGGATGGTCTTCTTGCTTTCCTAAAAATGAAAAGATGGGGGTGGGTTCATCCCCCGCTTGAACTTGCAACTGACTGAAATCAATCGTTTTACTGTCGATACGGGGCGGAGTTCCTGTCTTTAATCTTCCTACCTGAAATGGAAGCTCACGTAGCCTTTTGGACAAAGCATTGGAAGGCGGATCGCCTGCTCGCCCACCCTGAAAATTAACCTCTCCTACATGAATTTTACCACCCAAAAAAGTTCCAACGGTTAAGATCACCGTTGGTGCAAAAATACGAAGCCCCATTTGAGTCACCACACCTTGCACTTGGTCGCCTTGAACGATTAGATCTTCCACAGACTGTTGAAAAATACGTAAATGCGGCACCTTTTCTAAAAAAAAACGAATGGCTTGCTTATAAAGCACTCGGTCTGCTTGTGCACGGGTCGCCTGAACCGCAGGCCCTTTACGCCGGTTGAGAATTCGAAAATGGATCCCTGCCAAATCTGCCGCTTGTGCCATAACTCCATCCAAAGCATCGATCTCCTTGACAAGATGCCCTTTTCCAATTCCCCCAATCGCAGGGTTACACGACATCTGGCCTATTGTTTCAATGTTCTGAGTGAGGAGGAGCGTCTTCGCACCCATGCGCGCAGAAGCCCAGGCCGCTTCTGTCCCCGCATGCCCGCCTCCAACAACAATGACGTCATAGTGGTTTTGAAGATGCATGTTTAGAGATTAGGATTTAGGATTTAGTTAAAGGAATCGGACTAATTTAACCAGCATTACCAGCATTGCAAAAAAGTCTAGACCATTTTGCTATGCATGACAAATTAGGATTTAGATTAATGTAGGCTGGCCTAAGCGCAGCGTGGCCGGCTTTGGGTAGGAGTTAGGGATTGGGATTTAAACTAGTTTTAATGGGGTGGACAAAAACTTGTCGCCCACCCCAGCCTCCCTAAAAATAATTTCTTACAAACAGATAAACGCTGACGGGAGAAATCAGCGTCACAATTAACACAAAGTTTACATAGGCTATGGCCTGCCCACGGATTTTCTGAATCATCACGTAGGCCGACGTGGAACAGGCCATAGCGAATAAAAGGGACAACCGGTCGCGAGTCGCCCCGTCAATATACCCCCATTGTCTCGCAAGCTCCGAGAGGAGCAAGCAAAGCGTAGGAACAATCCACAGGGACAGCCCCACCACTACAGCCGTGGGACCGATGGTGTCAAGGTTCATCTGCCGCCACGTTCTGGTCAATACAACCAGAATGACCGTAATAGAAATGGGTGTGCACCACGCTGCAATCCAACCAATTGCAGCAAGAAGTTTACCTGGGCATGGAATTCCCGAAACTCTCCAGATTCCAGTTACACCGATAGTAAAGATCACTGGAATTAAGAAAAGTTCTTTCATCCCCTGCCGGACAGACATTTTGCACCGTGTACTCACAAACATACACGGCACAAGAAGCACAATGCCGGTAAATAAGGTACACATAACTGACTCAATTCCAAATTCTGCCCCTATGTAATTTTCCCCCACCACATAAGGAGCAATGATGAGGTATAAAAATAGATTTGGCCTCACGGCCCCCAGAAGAATATCTGGGAAATACTGCCAGCGGCTACAAGTCAGGCAGTATAAAGATACAACAGCCGTCATAGCCAGATATACAATTGCAATAACTACCACGACTGCCACCGTACTGGTAAAAGTCATGCTGCAGCAACCCAAAATGGCATATGCCATCACTGCAGGCAGCACTATCCAGTACAAAATATCATTGAACAATTGAATGCACTCTCTTTTTCTGCACTGCCCGTAGAGCAGTACACAAAAAGAGAAACACCACATCCAAAACATGCTTTTTTCCTTTCTGTTCCGAGCCCCGGGAAACCGGGGACTTAATTAGTAGATCCTCCTTTTAACAGGAGGATAGAGAACTCAAAAAATCTAACCGTTACAATGAGAGGGGATCCATCCCCTCTTGTTCCAAAAACCGACACAGTCGAATCAATGGCAATCCTAATAACGACGAAGGATCATTCCCTGAAAACTTTTTAACCAACGCAATGCCTAACCCTTCCGATTTAAACCCCCCCGCTATAGAGTAAGGATGCTCTTTTTTTAGGTATTCGCACACCATTCTATCAGACAGCACTCGAAACCAAACGTGATGGGTTTCTACACAGGCTCTTATTCTGCCACTTAACGAATTATAGACGCAAAGCCCTGTAAAAAAAGTGACCTTTTTGCCACTCATTCGAAGAAGATACTGTCTAGCTCTTTGAAAATTTCCAGGTTTGCCAAAAATAAGAGGTGAAGAAGAATCTAAAAGTGCCGCGACTTGGTCGCATCCTATAATAAGGGCTTCTTTTGAAGGAAGCTCGCCTGAGCGGGCTTTCTCTATCGCCAAACGTTTAACTAAAGTTTTGGGATGTTCCTCCGCTGCCGGGGTTTCATCTACTTTGGGCGCAATAATTTTAAAAGGAAGTTGATATCGCGCAAGAAGCGCCTTGCGTATAGGGGAAGTGGAGGCTAGAATAAGTGTCTTTTTGATTTTGACTTGCATAAGCGAGGTCGTTACCATCAGAAGTCATTATTCTATATAAGGAGGATCTAACCCATGGCTGTTCAAAAAAGTCGAAAAACTCGCTCAAGACGGGGAATGCGTCGAGCCCATGATCACCTTACCCCCCCTACTTTGTCCACTGACACCCATTCCGGTGAAACGCATAGGCGGCATCATATCACACGCGAAGGGTATTACCGCGGCAAAAAAGTACTGTGACTCACCCCATATTGACTATCGCCATTGATGCCATGGGAGGAGATCACGGCCCATCGGTTACTGTCCCGGCAAGTTTAAAGGTTCTCGCTACAACCTCTCACGTCAATCTCATCCTCGTGGGCGACCAAAGTGCCATTCTGCGCATTTTAAGCGCAGAAAAGGAAAGATGGAGCAACCGTATTACCATTCACCCTACCACCCAAGTTGTTGAAATGGATGAACCGCCTGCTCGTGCACTTAGAACCAAAGGAGACTCTTCCATGCGGGTGGCCATCGACTTAGTCCAACAAGGGAAAGCTTCCGCTTGTGTCAGTGCAGGAAATACCGGCGCACTCATGGTCCTCGCACGGTATGTCTTGAAAACCCTTCCTGGGGTTGATAGGCCTGCCATTATTGCTGCATTGCCTAGCCTCTGTGGGCGGACCTATGTTTTAGACTTGGGCGCCAATGTAGACTGCACCCCCCTCCATTTGCTTCAGTTTGCAATAATGGGTTCACAGTTAGCCTCTGTTATAGAAGGAATTCCATCCCCAAAAGTCGCCTTATTGAATATTGGAACAGAAGATATCAAAGGCAACGAATGTGTAAGACAAGCGGCTAAACTCTTTTCAGAAAGTCCTTTAATCAATTATGCAGGTTTTGTAGAAGGCAATGCCATCTTCAAGAGTTCCCTTCATGTAGTGGTATGCGATGGATTTGTCGGCAATGTCGCAATCAAGGTAAGTGAAGGCGTGATCACGCTTATTCGAGATCTTGTTCAACATGCCTTCCATGAACACCCCTTGGCCAAACTTGCCGCTCTTCCCTTAAAAGGAATATTAAAGGAGGTCACCACTCACCTCGATCCAGATGAAAACAATGGCGCTACCTTTATTGGATTACAAGGCACTGTCGTTAAAAGTCATGGCCATGCGGGGATCACCGCATTTTATCACGCCATACAAAAAGCGATTGTGGAAGTTGAAAAAGATGTCAACCGGTTGATTTGTCAGAGCGTAATGTCTCACTGAATGGTTGGGCGGGTGGTTCACTGTGTATTTTCCGCTGCCTTTGCGAGCGTCCCGAGCGACGTAGAATTTTTTCGGAAAAAATGCAGGACGCATTTTTAGCACACATGAGGCAGGATGCCGAATGTGTGCGGCCGAAAAAATTCTAGGAGCGCAGGGACTTTTAGCGAGCAGCAGGCAGCGGAAAATATACAGTAAACCACCCATCAGTGAGGGATTATGAGCCATCATGTCTATGATTATGGGTGTGAGAAAAGAACAGAACTTCCTCTAGCTTTCGTTGGCCAAACAGGGCTTGGTACTCAGGATGTTGTATGACCATCTCCGGGGCTCCCGAGCAGCAAACGTGTTTGTTGAGGCAAACCACCCAATCGGTAGCCGCCATTACAATATGTAAATCATGAGAAATCATAAGTATGCCACACCCTCGGATTTTCCGAATGTTGGAAATAAGTTTATACAGTTCTAATTCGCCAGAAAAATCGACCCCTTGTAAAGGCTCGTCTAATACGAGTAACTCCGGATCTCGAAGCAAGGTTCTCGCCAGCAATACGCGCTGAAGTTCGCCCCGAGAAAGAAGGGAAAGCGTCGCTTCTTTTAAGTGCGAAACACCCACTTCTTCTAAAGCGCCTTCACATTTTTTTTGTGGCGCCGCAAGACGCATCAAACGTTTCACTGTGAGAGGGAAAATAGGATCCACAGAGAATACTTGAGGCAAATAGCCGACGGTTAATCCGGGTTTTATCCATCTTTTCCCCGTCGTGGGAGAAAGTAAATTAAGTACGATACGTGCCAGTGTACTTTTCCCCGCACCATTGGGGCCAATAAGGGTTACAATTTGAGAGGCACTGATCGCAAGACTCACTTCGTCCAAAATAACCCGTTGATCGTAGGTGAAAGAAATGTTTTCTAGATGAATGAGCATGGTATGCTGTCTTTTTGCAGATCAGGGATCTTAAACTCAAAAATGGTCGTTAACTATCTTTCAATAAGGGTTATGGTAGCATGTTTCGCACTTGGGCTTTTGTGGATTTTTACCCCTGTTTTTGCAGAAAGGACGCTTCCTATTACCCACCAAACGCTTCTGCCCGTTGACCAAGCATTTTTATTTGAAGCAAAGTTAGAAGGGCACACCCTAATCGCCGAGTGGACCATTCAAGAAGGGTATTATCTTTATCGCAAACATTTTGATTTTTCTATTCAGCCTTCCGACCGGTTTAAATTGGGGAACGTCATTTTTCCACCCCCTCTCCAAGATAAAGGCATAGGGGAAGAAGACTTATATGCTGGACGCCTTATCCTCCGCATTCCAATCGTGGCCGATACCGTTCCGAAGTCGTCCGGCTTTACTTTTGTTGCACAATATCAAGGATGTGCAAAAACGGGGCTCTGTTACCCCCCTGTTGAAAAACGCCTTCATTTTGTGTTTTCTAATTTTCCAACACCCCACTCCACTTTAGATTCTAAAGCCCTCACTCTTCTTTCTTCTCATAACATTCTGTGGACAGTCCTGGCATTTCTGGGGGTGGGTGTGCTTCTGTCTTTGACACCCTGTGTGCTACCCATGATCCCTATTTTGTCGAGCATCATCGTTATGCGCGCCTCTGCCACAAATTCGAAAAAAGCTTTTTTGCTTTCTCTCACCTATGTCACGTCACTTGCGACAACCTTTGCAGTAGCGGGGGTTGTCGCAAGTGCAATTGGGTTCTCCATCCAAGCTGCCTTGCAGAACCCTTGGGTAATCGGTTTTTTAAGTTTTCTATTTATGATGCTCGCTGCTTCTATGCTGGGACTTTTTGAACTCAAGCTGCCCAAGAAATTACATTATGGGTGGATGCAATTTCACCCCACTTCAAATGGACGTTTTTTAAGAGCAGTGCTCCTCGGTGCGGTATCCAGCCTTGTCGTATCACCTTGCGTAACGCCTGTTCTTGCAGGCGCCCTGCTGTACATTGGGCAGTCTGGGAATTTCTGGTTGGGAGGAACGGCATTAGGAATGATGGGGCTTGGGATGGGCATTCCTCTCCTTGTACTGGGAACATTTGAAGGCGCGTTGTTACCTAAGGCGGGTCCTTGGACGCGGGGTATTAAAACCATTTTTGGTTTCTTATTGCTGGCGGTTACGATTGAATTATTAGCTCGTATAGTGCCCCCTTCTTTCACCCTTTTACTGTGGGCGCTTTTGTGTTTAATGGCCTCTGTTTTTGCGGGGGTTTTTAGCCCTGCACGTTCGCGCTGGCAAAAAGTCCGTAAAGCACTTGCTTGCATGCTATTCGTGTATAGCATGCTGCTTATGGTAGGCGCTTTATTGGGGAATACCGCCCCTTTCAAACCATTGGAGAACTTCCGCCTTCATTCAGAGGCTTCTATTTTTCATACAATTTATACTGAGGACGCTCTCAAAAAAGAACTGTCTCTTGCCAAACAAGATCAAAAAGCAGTTATCGTCACCCTTTATGCGGCGTGGTGCACCAGTTGCCAAACGATGGAAAAAAAAATATTCCGCGATCCGGCTGTGCGAGAAGCGCTGAAAGATTTTGTTGTCCTCCGTGTAGACGTCACTTCCTTCGATAAAGACAGCCGACGTTTGATGGAGCTGATGCAAACCTTTGCGCCTCCAGCCTTCTTGTTTTACAATGCGAACGGCGAAGAACAGAAAGCCAGACGAGCTTATGGGATCATTTCGCGGGATGCGTTTTTAAAAAATCTTGCACAATTTAAAGAAGAGATTCGATTGAATTAAATGATTTCCATCACCTTAAATGGTAAAGCCACAGAAGTTTCAGCGCATACGACACTCGCGACGCTTGTTGCTACCCATGCACTTTCTAACAAGCGCATTGCCATTGAAGTGAACCAAGCCATCGTTCCAAGAAGTCTTTATAAAGACACCGTTTTAAAGCCCGAAGACCGTGTTGAGGTTATTTATGCCATCGGTGGGGGATAATTTAAGTTCTATGCAAATGTTGAAGAGAGTTGAAACGGATCTCTTTACCCTGGCTGGGCATTCTTATCGGTCTCGCTTGTGGGTGGGAACAGGCAAGTATCGTAATCTTGCCGAAACAAAAGCAGCCATTCGGGCGAGTGGAGCCGAAGTAGTTACGTTTGCAGTTCGCAGAATTCCGCTGGCGTCAAGCAAAAAGGAACCTCATTTGCTGGATAGTCTTCCTCCTTCCGAATACACCCTCTTACCGAACACAGCTGGCTGTTACACGGCAGAAGATGCTGTCCGTACCGCATTGCTTGCACGTGACTTATTAGAGGGGCATGATCTCATTAAGCTTGAAGTGCTCGGAGATGAGAAGACATTACTGCCCCACATTCCAGAAACCATAAAAGCCACTCAAATTCTTCTGGAAAAAGGATTTAAAGTTTTGGTGTACACCAATGATGATCCCGTGATGGCTAAACAATTTGAACAAATGGGGTGTACAGCGGTTATGCCTCTTGCAGCACCTATTGGCTCTGGCCTGGGCATTCGAAATCCTTATAACATTCGCCTCATCGTGGAAAATGCTTCCGTTCCGATTATTGTCGATGCAGGCGTTGGAACAGCCTCAGATGCTACGATTGCCCTAGAACTAGGCTGCGATGCGGTATTGATGAACACCGCCATAGCCGGCGCACAAAACCCCATCTTAATGGCAAGTGCTATGAAAAAGGCGGTGGAAGCGGGCCGAGAAGCATTTTGTGCCGGACGAATTCCTTGCAAACGATATGGAAGCGCTTCTTCGCCAGAAGCGGGATTGTTTTTTTAAGATCCCACATGGGAAGGCATAAAACGCTCGTGGTTCTCATCTCCATGCAACAAGAAGCAACCCCCATCATCCGTGCGCTTGCCATGCGCTCCATGAAGGATCCTTTTGGAAAAGTTTTGCGTATAAAAGGATTTGAGAAGAAAATCCAAAATACTCGCTTGATTTTCATTGTCCAAGGGATTGACCCTCGATTTGGCGTTGAAACCGTCGGCACAGAAGCGGCTACTTTAGCCACTCAATTGGCCATTCAAACTTTTAATCCCAATCTTATTTTAAACGCAGGAACTGCTGGGGCATTTGCGTCTCGGGGGGCAAAGATTGCAGACGTCTATTTAAGCAAAGGAACCTGTTCATTCCACGGCCGGCGTATTCCTATTCCGGGATATCAGGAGTACGGGGTAGGATCGTATCCTCTTCTCAATGTTTCGAAGCTTGCTTCTCGCCTCGGTTTAAAACAAGGGATTATTTCAACCGGCAGCTCTTTAGATATGACGCCTTCGGATAAAACACAAATCGAAGGAAGTGGCGCCACGTTAAAAGATATGGAAGCCGCTGCCATTGCCTATGTTGCGGACTTACATCGCATTCCGATGTTTGCAGTTAAAGCAGTCACGGATTTACTAGATTCAAAAACGCCGACATCGGAAGCTTTTTTGAAAAATTTTAAACGCGCGACCGAGGCATTACAAAAACATCTCATTTCTGTCCTTCACGTGTGTGCGACTTCTCCCCTATCCGCATTTTCCAGAAGAACCTGAACTATTCCTTGACAATCCATAAAGGGTTTCCTTAAACTCACTTTTTTTATGGACCTTAAGGTATTCGGGAAATCCGTACGTCTAAGCAAGCACCAGTAAATACTTGTGATTTTTTACGCAGTGATTTGTTCCATTTTCAAGGCGCAAAAAGAGGCGCATAGCAGGGCTATGTAACTCTTTTTGCAACACAGAAAATGGAACAAAGAACAAGTAAAAAGTCATAAGTATTTACTGGTGCTTGCTTATCAAGCTAATCGGATACTACCCCCGTAACGGTGTTTGAGGTAAAAGCTAACAGGAGTCCCACTCTACTTGTGAAAATGGGTCATTTGACCCAAAAGCAGTAGGGGAAGGGGTTGGTTTTTTAAGGAAAAATTCCTTTCCTCATCAGTCCGGAGACCGGCCTTAAGGCTTATTATTTCCTTTAAGCACGGGCGTGTGCCTTTTGAGGAAAGCTATGGCTCAAACAGCTAGATGGGTTAGTGTCGTTCTCGGTTTAGTTATTTCTAACAGCGCCGCTTCTTCTCCCCTTCAAATTCCAGAAATCGTTGTCACCGCCCCTGCGGCTTCAAAACCACCTTTTCACACTCATACCATTTCAGAAAAAGAGATTCAGTTACTCAAGCCCAAAAATATTTCAGAACTTTTAAGAAATCGAGGAGGGGTTCAAGTTTCTGATCTATTTGGGGATGGAGCAAGTACCACCGTGAGCGTGCGAGGATTTGGAAGTAATGCGCATTCCAATAGTCTCGTCTTAGTCGATGGATTCAAACTGAATGGAATAGATATCGCGTCTCCTGACTTAACTTCTGTTTTGATGGAAGACATCCAAAATATAGAGATCTTTCCAGGAAGCGCCAGTGTGCTCTATGGCGACCAAGCCGTGGGAGGCGTTGTGAATATCAAACGGAAAATTCCCGAACACATGGCGTGGCGCTTGTCGGGCGAGAGGGGCACCTTTGACCAGAAGCTTTATCAAGGTTCTTTTGAAAATACACTTACGCAAAATTTCGCCACCCGCGTGTCCGCTCAGCATAAAACCAGCAGAAACTTTAGACAAAACAATGCACTCGAACTATCGCATTTTTTAGCCCGTGCTAATTATTCACTGCCATTGGGACGTTTATTATTGGACTATGCGGTGTCAGACAAAGATTTACAATTGCCGGGCGCGCTTTCTAAAGCGGAAGTCAAACACAAGCGACGGTTAAGAAGCACGCCTAACGATTTTACGGATACAGAGACGCATGACGGACGACTAGGACTTTTTCTACCCCTCACACCCCAATGGTTTTTTGAAGGCAAGTTCGCTTTCCGGCAAAACAAAACGGAAGGAGCTTTGCAGAATACTCATTTTGAACAGGCGCGTTCCCTCTTGGGGTTTTATCCTCGCATAACGACTACTTTTCCGGCCAAAAAAGAAGTCCATGAACTCGCCTTTGGGGTTGATCTTGAAGCGAATGACTATGCCATGCGGGCGCCTGGCGCTCGAACCCGTGGCGAGCAACAAACCTGGGCAGCGTATAGCCAGCTCACGTATAGTATTCTTCCAAGCGTTAAAACGCTGATAGGAGGCCGCTATACGATTGTAAATACTGAACTTTTGGATTCATTTTTTTCCCCGAAAGGGTCGTCTTTCAAGACCCAAATAGGAGTAACTTCTTTAAGTTTTCAAGGCGAGCACTTTCAAAGTTTTAACTGGTTTATAAAACGGGAAGATAATTTCCGATTTCCCAAGGTGGATGAACAAACTTTTACGAATGGGACGCGTCTTAAAACTCAGCGGGGCGTCTCTTATGAAGGAGGTCTCGGGTGGAGGTCACCTTTCCACAGCCTAAAACTCACGGGTTATTATTTGAAATTGCAGAATGAAATTGATTTTGATCCAACCCAAGTTCCCTTTGGGGCGAATAGAAATCTTGATCCAACGGCGCGTAAAGGTCTTCTTTTAGAAGGGGACACTGGGCTGTCTGCCAAAAGTCGTCTCTCGGCTCAGTATACTTGGACAGACGCTCGTTTTAAAAAGGGGCATTTTGCCCGTAATCGGATCCCATTTGTAGCCGAGCATACGCTTCGGTGCGCCCTTTCCTACTCCATCCTCCCTTCCCTTTCTTTCATTCTGGAAAGCCAGACGACAAGCGACCGATATGCGATAAATGATGTGAGTAATACCGCAGGCATTATAGGGGGGTACACAGTTGAAAACAGTAGTTTGAATTATACCCACAAGGGTTTGAATGTAGGTTTACGAATCAATAATCTCAGTAATAAATCCTATAGTGATACGGTTGCTGTTCAATGGGATAATCGTTTGGGATTTTATCCTTCTCCACCTCGAAGTATCTTGTTGACGATAAGCTATGATAAGTAATTCCTCACTGATGGGTGGTTCACTGTGTATTTTCTGCTGCCTGCTGCTCGCATTTGTCC
>JACQPQ010000030.1 GCA_016207405.1 Gammaproteobacteria bacterium
AAATAGGAGATCCTAGAATGGAATTCACATCCAAAAACTTTTTTATCGTGTTGTTGGCCGCATTTGTTTTAATAGCGGCTTATTTTATGTTTAAAAAAGAGCCTTCTCAACCTGAGGGCACCAAAAAAACTCTGGTTTACTGTTCAGAAGGAAGCCCTGAAGGGTTTAACCCGCAGCTATTTACAACAGGGACTACTTTTTCCGCTTCTTCTAACGCACTCTATAATCGATTGCTGGAATTCGAAATAGGGACCACTCAACTTGCACCAGCGCTTGCCGAAAGCTACGTTGTAGATCAGTCAGGTCTTGTGTACACCTTTAAACTTCGACACGGTGTGAAGTTTCATACGACAGACACCTTTACCCCCACTCGTGATTTTAATGCAGACGATGTGGTATTTAGTTTTAATCGCCAACGTCTTTCTGATCACCCGTACGCGAAGGTTTCAGGCGGCACTTATCAATATTTTAACGACATGGGCTTAAAAAGCCTTATCAAAGATGTTGTGAAAATAGATGATTATACCGTTCAATTTATTTTAACGAGACCTGAAAGTCCTTTTTTAGCAGACTTGGGCATGGATTTTGCTTCTATTTTTTCTGAGGAATATGGTACCCAGCTATTAGCAAAAGGAACCCCTGAGCAAATGGATTTACAGCCGGTGGGTACGGGACCTTTTCAGTTGGTGTCTTATCAGAAAGACGCCTTTATTCGCTATAAAGCGCACTCCCTCTATTGGAAAGGAAAGGAAAAAATAGAACATTTAATTTTTTCCATTACAGTTGACCCGGCGGTACGGTTTGCAAAACTGCGAACCGGTGAATGCCATGTGATGGCGTATCCCCTTCCCTCCCAATTGGAAGCGATGCATGCAGATCCTAACTTAGAAGTTCAAGAGCAACCGGGCCTTAATATCGCTTACTGGGCCTTTCATACCCAGAAAAAACCTTTTGATAATCTCCTTGTTCGAAAGGCGTTGAATTTGGCGGTTAATAAGCAAGCGATTATAGAAGCTGTGTACAACCAACATGCGACAGCAGCGAAAAACTTTATTCCGCCCAATATATGGTCTTATAACGATGAGGTTGTCGATTATGAATATAACCCTGAAAAAGCAAAAGAGCTTTTAAAGCAAGCGGGTTATCCGAATGGGTTTGAAATGAACATTTGGGCGATGCCCGTACAACGGCCTTACAACCCCAATGCGCGTAAAATGGCGGAGCTTATTCAACAGGACTTGAAAACAATAGGCGTTAAGGCTGAAATTGTGACCTATGAATGGGGAACCTATGTCAGCAAAATTCAGAATGGAGAACATGAAACGGTTTTAATAGGGTGGGTTACCGACAATGGCGATCCAGATAATTTCTTTTCCCCCTTATTGAGCTGTGCGGCAGCAGTGCCTCCTGGGAGCAACTATGCCTTTTGGTGCCACAAAGATTTTGATGCCCTTATTCAAAAGGCAAGGCAAACTTCGGACTTAGGGGAACGGACTAAATTATACAAAGAAGCACAGCTTCTGATGAAAGAAGAAGTGCCCCTTATGACGATTGCCCACGGCACTTTATATCAAGCAAAACGGAAAGAAGTGGAAGGATTGAAACTCCATCCTTTTGGTACCATTTACTTTTCTGGCGTCTCTTTGGCAGAGTAAATTTTCTTAAACGCGGGATCCCATCGGGAGGTGGGGCACGCCCGCGGATTGTATCCGACAAATTTTAAGGTGCTTGCCCACTTTATCCTACGAAAACTTGCACTCGTCATCCCTACTTTTATAGGGGTGACCGTGCTTTCTTTTTCTTTGATTCATCTTGCCCCAGGAGATCCTGTTCTGCTGTTGTCCGGAGAACGAGGGATTGATCCACTGCAGTATAGTGAGCTCAAACATGCGATGGGTTTAGATCAGCCGCTTTACGTGCAATATCTTCATTATCTATGGCAAATCGTACAAGGCGATTTAGGGGTTTCTATTGTTGCGCGTGTTCCGGTGCTAGAAGAATTTATGACCTTATTCCCGGCAACATTTGAGCTGTCCGTCTGTGCGCTATTACTCGCTACCGTCATTGGAATTCCACTCGGTGTATGGGCAGCAATCAAGAGAAACACTTGGATAGACTATGGCGTGATGAGTACGGCGTTAGCAGGGTATTCCATGCCCATTTTTTGGTGGGGTCTTCTCTTAATTCTTTTTTTCTCATTAAATTTAGGATGGACCCCGGTATCTGGACGACTCAGCTTCCTTTATTTTGTCGAGCCCGTAACAGGATTTATGTTGCTGGATGCATGGTTAGGTACTGCGAGCCATTCTTGGGCAGTGTTTCAGGATGCACTTGCTCATCTTGTGTTGCCCGCTATTGTTTTAGGGACTATTCCACTTGCCGTCATTGCTCGAATGACGCGCTCGGCAATGCTAGAAGTTTTGCAGCAGGATTACATCCGTGCTGCCTATGCGCGAGGTATTCCTCGAAGCCGCGTGATTTTTAAACATGCGCTTCGGAATGCTTTAATTCCTGTTGTTACGGTGATTGGGTTGCAAACTTCCGTATTGTTGACAGGCGCTATTTTAACCGAAACCATTTTTTCGTGGCCTGGGGTGGGTAAATGGTTATTTGAATCGGTTTTGCGGCGAGATTACCCCGTCGTGCAGGGAGGTATTTTACTCATCGCAACCCTCATCATTTTTGTCAATATAACCGTGGACTTCTTATATGCCGTCATCCATCCGAAAATTCGGAGTCAAACGGGATGAGAGTATCCATTTCGGATTGCGGATTGACACTAAGCGGCATGGGAGCAGAAGGCCTCGAAAAACATACTAAAAACCACCCGATCAATGGGAAGTTATAGGATAAGGCAAGTATGCCCGAATGCGATCAAAACATTATTTTATCTCCTCGCGTTGAATTTTGGCTTGATTTTCGAAGAAGTCACGGAGGCATGTTAGGCGCTTTGGTTCTCGTTTTTTTAGGTATTGTTGCGCTCTTTGCACCTTGGATTGCACCTTATGATCCGTCTTATCAATTTGGAGGCGCTCTTTTGGTTCCACCGGTGTGGGACATGGAAGGGGGAAGTCGATTTTTATTGGGAACGGATGATTTGGGGCGAGATTTACTCTCTCGTCTTATCCATGGCGCGAGGTATTCTCTGGCGTTGGCGCTCGGGGTCGTCGTGCTTTCTACGTTCATTGGGTTTATGGTTGGCGCTATTGCAGCGCTAGCTAAAGGCTCAATAGAAACCCTCATTTTACGTTTGATGGATATTATTTTAGCGCTGCCTTCTTTGCTCTTGGCCATTGTCGTCGTGGCTGTTTTAGGTCCTAAGTTAACGAATGCCGTCATTGCCGTCGCAATTACCTGTATCCCTCATTTTGTTCGGATCACACGGTCCTCTATCTTAACGGAAATGGGGGAAGAGTATGTGAAAGCCGCGGAATTAGAAGGCGCCTCTCAAATGCGAATTCTTTTTAAGACACTCTTACCCAATATGGTCGCGCCTCTTACCGTTCAGGCGACCCTCTTATTTTCGAATGCAATTTTAGATATTGCGGCACTTGGCTTTTTAGGGTTGGGCGCCCAACCACCGATCCCGGAATGGGGAACTATTTTATCTGCTTCTCGCGAATATATTGAAAGTGCGCCCTGGACGGTAACCTTGCCAGGCGTTGCTATTTTAATAACGGTATTGGCTACCAACTTAGTTGGTGATGCGCTTCGAGACGCTTTAGATCCTAGGCTTAAACGCTGATGTCCCTCCTTTCCATCAACAATCTTACCGTAGACTTCATGACGCATCGTGGAAGCGTGCGTGCGGTAGATGGTATCCACTTTGAAATAGAAAAGGGTGAGCTTTTAGGAATTGTTGGGGAATCGGGTTCTGGAAAGAGTGTCACTGCACTCGCCATTTTGAATTTACTGCCAGATAATGCGCGCGTGGAAGCAAAGGAAATGCGTTTTATGGAACGCGATCTCTTAACCCAAAAAACTTTAGAGAGATCCTCCTGGTTGGGAAAAGACCTTTCCATGATTTTTCAAGATCCAGTGGGTTCTTTAAATCCCTGTTTTACAATAGGTTCTCAGCTCGAAGAAGCCATTCAGATTCATCGAGCTCTTTCGCCCAAAGCCGTGCGTTTAGAAGCCATTTCGCTCCTTCAGTCAGTGGGGCTTCCTGAACCACACCTGCAATTGAAGGCTTATCCGCATCAACTGTCGGGAGGCATGAACCAGCGTGTGATGATTGCAATTGCCATTGCCCATCATCCTTCTCTTCTTATTGCAGATGAGCCGACGACTGCGTTAGATGTGACCATCCAAGCTCAAATTCTTGACCTCTTACTACAACTCAATCGACGTTATCACATGAGTATTTTGCTAGTGAGCCATGACTTTGGTGTGATTTCAGAAACCTGTGACCGAATATTGGTTATGCGACATGGAAAAATTGTAGAACAAGGAGAAACTGCCACCCTTTTAAAGAGTCCAGAACATCCTTATACTCAGATGCTTTTATCGTGTTGTGAGCGCCGTGGAAAATAGAGAATGGTGGACCGCTCGCAAAAAACGCTCGCTTTGTCCACCCTAC
>JACQPQ010000029.1 GCA_016207405.1 Gammaproteobacteria bacterium
CTCTTCGGAGGGCGGAACTGTAATCAGATGTACGTGGTTTGGCATCAGACAATAAGCCCAGACCTCGATCTTCAGGCGAGAGCACCATTTCGCCATCAACCGAATGTAAGTCCGATAGTCTTCTTCCTGAAAAAATTTTTGTTGCCGACGGTTTCCGCGTTGTGTGATATGGTGTGGAAAACCTGGAGCAACCACTCGTGCCATTCTTGCCATGTCGCTCTAATAGGGGACATTTTAAAATCGCTATGACATAATTAAGTATGGTGTCCCCGGAATTTGGTGTCCCCGGAATTGTTGTGTCCCCGGAATTGTTACCCGGAATTGTTTAATTAAGTATGGTGTCCCCGGAATTTGTTGGTGTCCCCGGAATTTGTGGTGGTGTCCCCGGAATTTGTGGTGTCCCCGGAATTTGTCCCCGGAATTTGCCCGGAATTTGTGGTGTCCCCGGAATTTGGTGTCCCCGGAATTCCCGGACGGTTAAGTATGGTGTCCCCGGAATTCGGCCCCGGAATTCGGATGTCCCCGGAATTCGGAATTCCGTAAATAGATACAAAATCAATTCATTAAAACCTCAAATTATGACCGCGCGCAGTACATCATTTTGGTATGGACCATTCAAATTTTGAATTCGTTTTTGTTACCGTATGCCTTTTTGGTAGCATACAAGGGGTTCTGCTTGGGACCACCTTATGGCTTTTAAAGACACCTGCGCCTCAAGCGAATCGCCTCTTAGCGGCCTCTGTTTTTTTATGTTCTTTATTCCTCTTAGACATTCCTTTTGCGGCTTATCCTGAGTACTTTTACACCCCCTTACGTTGGTTACGGTTTACTTATTTTTTGAGATTTGCGCTAGGGCCTCTTCTCTATCTTTATACTAAAGCTTTAACAGCACCCACTCCTTCCTTTGAACGCAAAACCCTGTGGCATTTTTCCCCTCTGTTATTGGGTATCTTTTTGTACAGTCCATTTTTCATAGCAGAGTCAGATCTCCAGAGGATTGCGCTTAAACTTTTTCTGGAAGGCGGTGCTTCCTCTTCTTATCACATTCAGCTTCTGATCTGGGTGCCCGTTGTGGCATCCCTTGCCATGGTTCTGCAAATGCTGGTTTATATCGTGGCCATTTTAAAGCTACTTAAGAAACATGCCATTCAGATCCGAGAACATTTTTCATCCATTGAGCGCATTAACCTTAATTGGCTTAAGTTTTTGCTGCTCTCGATGGCTGTTTTTTGGATGATTTATGTGTCGACGGTGGTGGTTCCAGCGTTTTTGCATAAGCCTCTATTGACGCCTTATTACTATGTGACTTACTTAGGGATCAGCCTCTTGTTGTATTGTGTGGGTTATTTTGGTTTATTTCAGCCCACTATTTTTGTTCGGCCTCTTCCTGTAGAAAAGGGAAGCGATCGGCCTTCTGGGCGATACTTGACTTCCACTTTAACTCCCGATAGAGCAAAAGCGTATAAAGAAAAACTTTTGCAATGTTTGGAGAGAGACAAACCCTATTTAGAGTGCAACCTGACTTTGCAACAATTGGCCCATAAACTCGCCATTCGGCCCATTCATAAACTTTCTCAACTTATCAATACAGAATTCAAACAAAACTTTTTTGACCTTATCAATCAGTATCGAATAGAGGAGGCTAAAAAATATCTGGAACAGGATAAACGAAAAGAATCTATTCTTGATGTCGCAATGGCAGTGGGGTTTAACTCACAGTCAGCCTTCTACAATGCCTTTAAAAAGCACACGCAAGTTACGCCCAAACAGTACGAAAAAAATCATAAAGATTTAATTACCTCTCCCGCTGGCGGGAGAGGTCGACGCGTTAGCGTTGGGTGAGGGTGGTTATAAAGTGCATATTTTCTCCTTCGTTATCACGGAGGAGGTCTTGGTTTCTCTCATTCCTCAAAATGGCGGCAAGTTTTTCGGGAACCGTGTGGTTCCCAAGTTTCTTGTCGTCATCCCACAGCCCCGGAAATCTTTTATCCAGGGGCGGGATCCAGATTTGGGAGTTTCAGATGAAAAAAAATTTTTGCTTGGTTGTCTTGCTGTTATCTCTTGGTGGGTGCAAACTCCTGCCACTTTTCCTCCTAGAAACGGAGGAAATCGTTTTAAAGTATAACCTCTTGCCAGCGGGGAGTCAGTTTAACTGCCTCCATCTTGTCCGCGTGAAAGAGTGGAGCCGTCCATCAAAAAGAGAGCTACACCTTTTCTCATTTGTGAACAATGAAGGAGGAAAGGAGATGAGAGGGGTGGCTTTAGAAACCCGTCTCAATCGGGGACTTCTATTATTCGTAAAAGCAGCTCCCGATGTGGCGGAAGAGCTTTTTCGAAACCGTGAAAACGGAGCTCTCCTTTTCCAGGAGGGAGACGTCTATTGTGGGGCGATCGGATACGCCATTAAAGACAAAGCTCGTGCTCTGGAACTGGCCAAAAAGTTTTTGGCCCTGACAGACAGGGTCCTTCCAGCAGGGTTTGAAGAAACCCTTAAAAAGGAGATTGCGGCAGAAAGAGATCTGCAGCTCTTTTTAGGAACCCATTTCGATGGGTTTAAAGAGGAGTTGCCAGAATATCTCCACGTCAACCTCATGGAGTGGGGGTTTGACGTTGTTCTGAACTTGGATCCACCTCCCACTCTTCCAGAAGAAGGGGAAGAAGAGTAAGGAAGCCGCAAGTCGGAGGCCCCTCACGGGGTCTCCTCCTTTTACATAAACTTTATAAGTCCAATAAATCTTCAGCCATTTTAAGCCCTTCTTCTACTTGATATAACGTTTTGCGTGTTAATGGCCCTATAAACTTAGATAATTTAGCTCGGTCTAAAGTTGTGACCTGATGACAAATAGCAAAACTTTCTTGTAAAGAGCCCGTTTCTTTCGATGGAATGGGGACAACAGTAGGACTGCGTCAGAAATTCCCGCTCTCTACACGGACGTGGGAATGCCAA
>JACQPQ010000028.1 GCA_016207405.1 Gammaproteobacteria bacterium
CACAAGGAGCTGATAAGGTTAAAGACCGGGATATCCCTTAACATCAAGACAATACTTATAAAGGACAAAACGAAAAAGAGAGTCTTCGGCAATGCCATAAAAATCACTGATGACTATACTTCCATCATGAATGATCCTGATATCAATCTTGTCGTAGAGCTTGTCGGCGGGGTGAGCACTGCAAAAGAATTGCTTTTGTGCGCGATTAGCAAGGGGAAACACGTAGTGACGGCTAACAAAGCTTTACTCGCTGACTGCGGAGTTGCAGTGGTCGCAGCAGCGAATGAGATCGGTGTCAAAGTAGGCTTTGAGGCAAGCGTTTGCGGAGGGATTCCATTGATCAGGTCAATTTCTAAAGGGCTTGTCGCGGATAAGATAGATTTCTTTTGCGGTATAGTTAACGGAACTTGTAATTACATCCTAACCCAAATGACAGATAACCATCTCTCTTTTGCCGACGCCCTTTCAAACGCTACGAACAGCGGCTTTTGCGAGGCTGATCCAACACTGGATATAAACGGACAAGACGCAGCGCAAAAACTGGCAATCCTTGCAGCGCTATCCTTCGGAGCCAACATAAGGTTGGGTGATATTCACACTGAAGGCATCAAGAACATAAGGCTTGAAGATGTTTTGATTGCAGAACATTTTGGGTATAAAATCAAGCATCTCGTTGTTGGCAGGAACACAGGCCAGTCTCTAGAGCTGAGAGCGACCCCTGTTCTCGTAGACAAAAAACACCCGCTTGCAAATGTCAATAACGAATACAATGCGATGCTTATCCGAAGCAGCGCTATAGGCGAGTTGATATTCTCAGGGAAAGGAGCAGGACCACTCCCCACGTCGGCAGCAGTTTTGGCTGACGACATCGAGATCGCCGCAGATCTAAAAACAGAAAAATACAGTAACAACATGTTTGCCTACTGGGATAATAAGCCGGTCCTGGATGCAGGGGAAGCTGAAAGTGAGTACTACCTAAGGGTTCCTATCACTGATAAACCCGGCGTTATCGGGGCTATAGCTACAATACTCGGGTCAAATAATGTCAGTATAAAAAGAGCCGACGCAGAGCTCGTTAGAGGGGCAGAAGATGCGGGTAATGTGAGTATTTTGACACACAAGTCCTACGAAAAACAGATGAGTGCGTCAATCAATGATATTTGCACCCTTCCATCACTCAGAGGCACGCCAGTCGCTATTCGCATAGGTATCTGCTAAAATACGAACACGAAGCACGGGAAGTGTAGTCGTGGAATGTAAAGTACATCCTACAGAATAATACCTCTCGAATCTATAAGCAAGCTGATTCATAAACAGTAATTTTTGAAAGTGTGATGTAGGGTGGTATATATGGTAATCAGTGGGAGGGGAAACAGGTCTAGGGTTTCTTCTTTCTCTTTCTTCTTTTAAAAACCTGGGTTTATAGCGGATTAGACCGGCTCTAAACTACGGGGATAATGATGTCTCCCTCCCGCAGTGTAACCACAGGAGGAAGACATGAAACACTCTTTAATAGGGCTATCACAAATGATTGAGGGGGCATTGTCAAGTGAACTGAATAGGCATCCGGTAAAAACATTATGCCTGTTGGTGTATGCGGCATTGAAGAGCAAGAGTGCATGTATAAACAAATGGGCATGTAAGGTAGCGGGGATTAAGGAGCAGGCCTATGAAAACGCCAGATTTGTGACGTGGAGATTCTTAAAACACAGCGTATTCGATGTCTGTGACGCATATCGAGCTGTTACAAGGTGGCTGTTAAGCAAGGTTCCAGGGGAAATCATAGTATGCATGGACTGGACGGACGTAGGCGTATTCAAGGTGCTGGCAATAAGCCTTACGCTGCCGCTTATTGGAAGGACCATGCCGCTGTATGTCAAGGCGATAAGAAAGGACATGACGGATAATGAGATGACCCATATGGAAAAGGAGCTGTTGAGGATGTTTTTTGAAGGACTGGATAGGAATACAAGGCCAATGGTGACGGTGCTGGCGGACAGGGGATTTGCAAAGGTGGAACTGATGGAACATATTGGTTCATACGGCGCAAATTTCGTTATAAGACTGTCGCGGACGGCGTACGTATGGCTCGACAACCGATGGGTTTTTCTGTCCCAACTACTGGCACGGGATTATGAAGGCAGTGGCTACAGCGATGTCCTTTATACCAAAGAAAACGGATACCGGATAAACCTTGTGGTGAGGATGGCAGAGCCGGATAAGGTCAATGACCCGGAAGATGCCCACTGGATCCTAGCGACTAATTTGAACCTTGATCCGAATGAGATCTGCAGGAGATATTCACACAGGATGAAGATAGAGGAAATGTTTAAAGACCTCAAATCAGCAGGGTTCAATGTAGCAGATACTCTGTGCAAGGATGAGGAGACAATGGACAAGATAATTCTCGTGTTATGTTTGGCGTATGTATTCCTCATCCAATGGCAGGCAATGCATACACTGGCTATAATGCTTGTTATGGTGACAACAGACAAGAGAAGAAGGAAAAATACGGATGAGCACAGTGTATTTCAGAGGGCTATAAGAGTGTTCGAGGTTGTTACGGACAGGTATGGATTGACACTTGAAGAGATTAATTTCGCATGGACATACCTGATAATACACACCAAACACCGTAAACGCATTTTAGCGGCATTTCAGGCAGGTTAACCATCATGCCCTGCCCAAAGCTTGCATTTACTCGGAGGTGTTATTATGTCCTAAAATTTTTCTGTGCTTGAGTCAGGTAATATCCTACATAGCGCAGAGCTGACAGAGAGGCTGAGTCCAGCCGAAGCCCTGCCGATAAATGGGTATGCCCGCAGGGAGGAAGTCCAAGGTAAAAGAACAGCAGAATAGCCGGCAAAAGGAGCCATCGAAAAAGGCCGGCACGGCGCCGAAAAACGGCTCCGTAACGGCTGAGACTCTCGCCACACAACAGAGGGAGATCTCCGTCTCGGAGTTCTTCGCAAAAAACAGGCACCTGCTCGGATTCGACAACCCAACAAGGGCGCTCCTGACCTCTGTCAAGGAGGCGGTCGATAATGCCCTCGACGCGTGCGAAGAAGCGGGCATACTTCCTGAAATTGAAGTCATCATAAACCAGATCAACGAGAACAGGTTCTGCCTGATAGTGGAGGACAACGGCCCCGG
>JACQPQ010000033.1 GCA_016207405.1 Gammaproteobacteria bacterium
AAAATTCTAGGAGCGCAGGGACTTTTAGCGAGCAGCAGGCAGCGGAAAATACACAGCAAACCACCCATGAGTGAGGGATTACTCATAAAGATATTTTTTTATGAAACAGGCAGCGTGTAATAATGTTTAACCCAAACACAAAAGAAATTAAAACCAGTGCACCTACCCAAGCTTGTTCTTGCCATTCTGTAAAAGGACTAATCGCGTAAGTGTATATTTGGACGGGCAGGGTGGGCGTGGGATCGGAAAGGCTACTAGGCCAGAATGGGTTACCAAAAGACGTAAATAATAGAGGCGCTGTCTCCCCCGCAATTCTGGCAAGGGAAAGTAAGGTTCCGGTTAATATCCCACTCAACCCACATTGTAAAACAATATGGGTCGTCACCTTCCACCGAGGAAGCCCCAGGGCTAACCCAGCCTCTCGAATGTGTTGGGGAATAAGCTTCAATACTTCCTCTGTGGTGCGTGCAATGGTTGGGATCATAATGATAGCCAGTGCAACCGCTCCTGCATATCCAGAGAATCCTCTCATGGGTCGCACGATAATGGCATATACAAAGAGCCCTACAATGATAGAAGGAACTGAGGTTAAAAGATCAGTGGAAAGGCGAAGTGACTGGGCGAGGGGGGTTAGCCGGTATTCAGAAAGCAAAATGCCATTTGCAATTCCGATGGGGATGCCGATGAGGGACGCTAAACCAAGCACAGAAAGACTACCAATAACCGCATTTCCCATGCCCCCTCCCCCTTCTCCCACGGGTTGTGGCAGATGAGTAAAAAAATCTAAATTGAGTGCTGCGCCTCCACGACTTAAGACATAAAGAAATATGGCGAGGAGTGGGATTACACTCATCACTGAAAACACCATAAGGATGAGAATCATACCCCTACTGATTACTTTCCGTTTTATGATCGCGGGTGTCTTTCGATGCGCCATACTAAAGCTCGTGCCAGACTACTGGTGAGTAAAGAAATTACAAAAAGAACCAATCCAATGGCAGCAAGTGCAGAGAGGTGTAAATCTCCCGTTGCCTCGCTGTATTCATTCGCAATAACGCTCGCCATGGTTTGGGCAGGCTCAAACAATGACAAAGAAATATTCGCTCTATTTCCAATCACCATAGTGACCGCCATCGTTTCTCCAAGTGCTCTGCCAAGACCGAGGATTGTCGCGCCAATCATTCCAGAAACAGAACTTCTCAAGACGGCTATCCTCATCATCTCCCACCGTGTACTGCCTAGGGCGAGAGCTGCTTCCCGTTCCTGCAGGGGGATTTTTGAAAAAATTTCTTTACAGATAGCTGTAATCGTTGGGGTAATCATGATGGCAAGAATAATGCCCCCTGCCAACATGCCAATGCCATAAGGAGGCCCCTGGAAAAAAGGCAAGGCTCCCAAATGTTTAGCCAGGAAGGGTTCCACCGTATTGCGGAGAAGGGGAGCCAATACAAAAATGCCCCACAGGCCATAGATCACACTTGGTATCGCCGCAAGCATTTCTACCAAAAACCCGATCAGGGCTGCTATCTTTTTGGGCGCGACCTCCACCAAAAAAAGTGCGGTTGCAATGCTAATAGGGCAGGCAATAATGAGTGCCACCATCGAGGACATTACTGTTCCATACGCAAACGATAGGACGCCATAATTTTCTTTGACAGGATCCCAGTCGTGGCTCGTAAAAAATGTCCATCCCATGGCTTTAAAAGTAGGGAGGGAAAGCAGGATAAGCTGAAAAATCAACAGCGCCAAAACAGAAATAACCCCTATTCCCAGAATGCGTAAACTCCATTGGAAAAGGGTATCGTTAAAATGAAGGAGATTATTTTGCCGAGCTGTTTTTTTGTTCCGCACGGGTGGTAATGGTATTGATTTTATCTTTTACCTGTTTTATGAGATCTGTGGGTAATTTTGCATACAACAGGGATTCTGCATAAGTTTGTCCACCCCTCTCATCAATAGCCCAGTTTAAAAATTTAACTATTTTTTCTCCCTTTAGGGTTGGCATGTTTTGGTATACCAGAAGATAAGTAAAAGCCGAAATCGGGTAGGCTTCTTTATTGGGGGAATGGGTAATGGGAACTCTAAAATCAGAAGGAAGAGTCCCTATGTTTGCCGCTTCGGTTATGCTTTTGGGAGACGCCTGAACAAACACTTTAGCTGCATTTTGAACCGCAGCAATAGGGAGTTTGTTTTGTTCCGCATAAACGAGTTCTAAGTAGCCTATGGCGCCAGGGGTTTGTTTTATAATGCCGGCGACGCCTTCATTACCTTTCCCGCCTATACCCGTTGGCCATTTAACCGATTTGCCGTTGCCCACTTTATCCTTCCAGTCTGCGCTTACTTTAGATAAATAGTCTGTGAAAACACCGGTCGTTCCACTTCCGTCCGAACGTTGAACAACCATAATGGGGAGTTCGGGTAAACGTAGCGTTTTACTGGGCTGCATCAGACGGGAGTCGTTCCACTTCTTAATTTTTCCTAGAAAGATATCTGCAGTAACATCGGGAGTGAGTTGTAGGGCTTCTTGAACGCCAGGGAGGTTATAGGCGAGAACCACTGCGCCTAGAACAGTGGGGATATGCAGAATAGGAACGGTGCTCTTTTTGAGTTCTTGGTCTTCCATGGGCGCATCGCTTGCACCAAAGTCGACGGTTTTATCTAAGAGCTGGCGAATACCGCCCCCACTTCCAATGGACTGATAATTGATGCGAACGGTGGGGTCGACTTGGGTGTATTCATGGAACCACTTTGAATAGAGTGGATAGGGGAAGGTAGCCCCTGCGCCGTTAATGAGTAAAGTTTCGTCTGCTTGTGCGAGGGAATAGCTAAAAAGCAGAAAGAGTGTTTCTACGAGTTTTAAAGTCGCGCGCATTAAAACCTCCTTTCATTTTTTGTTAAGCGTAATGGTACAATGCCCTCCATAAACTATCAATTGCATAAAAAATTCATTACAATGCCGTTTATCATTTTCTATTAAAGGAAGACCTTTATGTTTGATAAAAAACTACTGGATGATCTCACGGAACGATTGACGAAAGTGATCCCACCCCAAGTGCTTCAGTTCAAAAAAGAGATAGAAAAGGACATTCGAGCTGTTTTACAAAGTGCTTTTGCAAAATTCGATTTAGTCACCCGAGACGAATTTGATGCACAAGTAAAAGTGTTGGCACGTACCCGGAAGAGGCTGACTGAGCTTGAAAAAGAAATCGAAGTGCTAGAAGAAAAACTTAAAAAATATCCGCCCTCTTCTTCATAAGGCGCGAGAAGTGACATCCCTGGCGATTTTGTATAGCCGCGCCAGTTGTGGAATAGAGGCGCCGCTCGTTACGGTAGAAGCTCACATTTCTCCTGGTCTTCCCACCTTATCCATTGTTGGCTTGCCTGAAACTGCGGTTAAAGAAAGTCGTGACCGCGTCAGAAGTGCCATCATGAATTCACAATTTGAGTTTCCTACCCAACGCATTACGATCAATCTTGCACCGGCTGATCTTCCCAAAGAAGGAGGGCGCTATGATTTAGCCATTGCGCTTGGAATTTTAAGTGCTTCCCAACAAATTCCGCCAGGAGCATTATCCCACTATGAATTTATTGGAGAACTCGCTTTAACGGGGGAACTGCGTTCTATTTCCGGCATCATTCCTATTGCCATTGCCAGCAAACAAGCGGGAAGACATTTAATTGTTCCAGAACGGAATGCTCGCGAGGCCACTTTGTGTGAGGGCGTGGTTGTTTACTCCGCAGACAATTTACTCGACGTGTGCGGTCATCTGACCGGGCAACGTGTGTTGCCGCATCCTCTCGCACCCGTAGTCGAAGCTGCTGCCCATGAAGTCGATTTTAGAGAAGTTAAAGGGCAGGCGCATGCGAAGCGCGCTTTGGAGATAGGAGCAGCGGGAGGGCACCATGTGCTCATGGTAGGCCCTCCAGGAACAGGCAAAACGATGCTGGCGAGTCGTTTACCCACGATTCTTCCTCCCCTTACTACCGAAGAAGCGATGGAGGTGATGGCGGTGTATTCTCTAAAAGTGAGACAGGGCGAATACTCAAAATGGAGAAAGCGTCCTTTCCGAAGTCCACATCATACCGCATCGGGTATTGCCTTAGTTGGGGGAGGCAGTATCCCTCGCCCTGGGGAAGTATCTTTAGCACATCACGGTGTATTATTTTTGGATGAGTTGCCAGAATTTGACCGTCGCGTGTTAGAAGTGCTTCGAGAACCCCTGGAGTCTGGCAAAATTACGGTTTCTCGTGCACTGCAGCAGGTAGAATTTCCAACGCGGTTTCAGTTGGTGGCTGCGATGAACCCTTGTTCCTGTGGGTATTGGGGTGACGCAACAGGCACTTGCCAGTGCACAAGGGAGCAAGTTCGTCGGTATCAGTCTCGTTTGTCTGGCCCCCTTTTAGACCGCTTTGAGATCAGGATCCAAGTTCCTCGTATCCCTGCTGAAATGTTATTGGAAATGAAAAGTGATAGGCTTATTGAAGATAGCCGTACCATTCAAGCACGTGTGATTATGGCTCGGAATATTCAGCAGAAGCGAGGAGGCAGAGTGAATAGTCGCCTTACTCCACGGGAAGTGGATAAACATTGCCAGTTATCTAAGCGCGACCAGTTATTTTTTGCTCAGGCGGTGGAAAAATTAAAGGGTTCCGCAAGAGCGTACCATCGGTTTTTAAAAGTAGCTCGAACTATTGCAGATTTGGCGGGTGGGGATACCATAGAACGGGAACACTTAATGGAAGCTTTACATTACCAAATGGCTTTTTAATGATGAACGTATCAACGAATCTTACCCTTGCAGAAAAAACCTTACTTCATCCCGCAGAGCTTTCTCATCAGAATATAGAATGCCTCTTAGGGAAACTTGTCAGACGAACGATCCACGAGGCAGATTTTTATTTTCAAGCCAAGCAGGTGGAGTCTTGGTTACTCGAAGAGGGTATTGTAAAAGAGGCAGAATATCATGTTGACTGCGGGGTTGGTGTTCGTGCCGTGAGTGGAGAAAAAACCGGCTTTGCGTATTCAAATGATATTTTTTTGCCGGCCTTGGAACAAGCCGTTTGCGTTGCTGGAAGTATTGCACAAAGTGGCCATGGAAAATCCGCCGTTTTGGTCGAAACGGGATCTATAGGGCGTTCGCTTTACCCTTCCATCAATCCGGTGACAAGTTGGGAAAGTCTTCAGAAAGCAGCCTATCTAAAAAAGTTGGATGGTCTTGCGCGGCAGACCGATCCTCGTGTAGAGCAGGTTATCGTCAGTCTAGCTGCAAGCCATGAGGTGATATTAATTGCAGGGCGTGATGGCGTTTTTGTCGCGGATGTGCGCCCACTCGTGCGTTTGAACGTCAGTGTGATAGTGCGAGACGCGAGCGGGCGACGAGAGGCGGGATCTTCTGGGTGTGGGGCTCGTTCGTCATACGGGGACCTCCTAAGCGAAGAGAAAGGGACTGGGTGTGTTAAGGAGGCTATCCGGCTGGCATTAACCAATCTAGAAGCCATACCCGCTCCTGCCGGAACGTTCCCCGTTGTTTTAGGGCCTGGTTGGCCGGGTGTTCTTTTGCATGAAGCGGTGGGACATGGTTTAGAGGGGGATTTTAATCGTAAGAAGAGTTCTGTTTTCTCTGGACGAATAGGGGAAAAGGTGGCTTCGTCTTTATGTACGGTTGTGGATGATGGGACACTGCCGGGTAGGCGAGGTTCCCTTAACTGCGATGATGAAGGCACGCCCACAGAATGCACCGTTCTGATTGAGAAAGGCGTGTTGCGCGGGTATCTACAGGATAAGCAGAATGCTCGTTTGATGGGCATGCGCTCTACAGGGAACGGCCGGCGAGAGTCTTATGCCTATCCACCGTTGCCTCGTATGACCAATACGTATCTTTTGGCCGGGGCGGATCATCCTGACGAAATTATTCAGTCTGTAAAGTATGGGATCTACGCCGTCAATTTTGGGGGAGGAGAGGTCGATATTACTTCTGGCAAGTTTGTGTTTTCTGCAAACGAGGCGTATCTCATCGAAGAAGGCAAAGTCACGGCTCCTATTAAGGGCGCTACTTTGATTGGAAATGGACCGGAGGTTCTGAAAGCAGTGTCCATGGTGGGCAATGACTTAGCGCTCGATCCAGGGGTGGGCTCTTGTGGCAAAGATGGACAAACCGTTCCGGTAGGCGTTGGCCAACCTACTGTGAAAGTGGATGCTTTGACCGTTGGGGGAACGAACTTAAGGTAGTGTTAGCTCGTGGGGGAATATGACTCGATTAGAAAAACTTAAGTTGTATCAAGATGAGCCTTCTATTGAAGCGAAACTGTCGGGTTTAAAAGAAGATGTAGCGCGTACTTTAGAGCTTGCTAAAAAATATGGAGCAACCGCAGCGGAAGCTGCGGGCTCGATAGGCCATTCCTTGTCTGTTTCCGTGAGGCTCGGAAACCTTGAAAAAGTGGAATGGGCGGTAGTCAAAGGGATAACAGTAACCGTCTATTTTGGAAATAGGAAAGGCAGTGCAAGCAGTACAGACAGAAGCGTTTCGCATCTGAGTGAAATGGTGGGGGCGGCTTGTGCGATCGCAAAACAAACGGAGCCCGATCCCTATGCTGGGCTGGCAGAAAAAACTTTGCTGGCTTGGCAATATCCTGATCTTGATCTCTATCATCCTTGGAGAGTGGCGCCCGATCAGGCCATTACTTTAGCTAAAGAATGTGAGGCGGTTGGAATGGAATGGGACTCTCGCATTCGAAATGGCGAGGGGGCTCACCTCACTTCAGAAGAGGGGGGATCGGTTTATGGGAACAGTCATGGATTTGTAGGGGGCTACCCCACGAGTCGCCATAGTCTACAGTGTGTTCTTGTCGCAGAAGACAAGGGCGAGATGAAGCGAGACTATGATTATGCGATCGCAAGAGATCATGAAGACCTTCCGTCTCCCCAGTATGTTGGGATCGAGGCTGCCAAGCGTGCAGTGCTTCGTTTAGGGGCTCGACGGATAAAAACTGTCCGGGCTCCCGTAATTTTTTCTCCAGAGTGTGCGGGGAGTTTATTCGGTCATTTTTTCGGTGCCATAGCAGGGACGGCGATTTACAGAAAATCCTCTTTTTTATTTGATCACCTAGGCAAAACACTCTTTCCAGAGCGCTTGACCATTCGAGAACAGCCCCATTTAAAAAAGGAATTGGGCAGTGCACCTTTTGATGCAGAAGGGGTTGTGACTTCTGAAAAAGACTGGATACGGGAAGGGGCCCTGGTGGATTATGTTTTAGAGTCTTACACCGCTCGAAAATTAGGGCGGCAAACGACGGGGAATGCCGGAGGGGTATTTAATGTTCGGGTATCAACAGATCCTTTAGATAAAGCAGCCCTTTTAAAAGCTATGGGGAAAGGTCTTTTGGTCACTGAGCTTATGGGGCCTGGGGTGAATAAAGTGACAGGAGATTATTCTCGTGGGGCGGTTGGGTTTTGGGTGGAAGATGGCTTGATTGCTTATCCGGTGGAAGAAATCACCATTGCGGGGAATTTGAAAGAGATGTACAAAAATATCGTTTGGATTGCCAATGATGTAGACACGCGTTCCAATATTCATACGGGCTCTGTAATGATAGAGGGAATGATCCTAGGAGGGATCATTTAAATTTCATCACGGCAGCACTTCAAATCCATTTTGTTTAAAATGCTTATCCAACGTAAGCGCCTTTCTGAGTTTCATTTCGTGCATAACCACAAAACTTGTACAATCTGTAAAAGAAATTTTTTTATCTTTCAGTTTCAGAAAAAGGTGTTTGGTTTTTTCAAATCTAAGTTCGTTAATCCATTCAATTCTGATCCGTGAGCTTTCTTCGGTCTGCTGTAACCACAACTCCGAAGCTTTTAGTCCCATCCTAAATCGAATCAGAGTGAGCGTTTCATCTATCACATAATCCGTTGTAATGAGTAAGCCACCTTTTTCTAGCCAATCATCTCGAACTATGCACATTTTTTTGTGAGAGAATTCTGAACCATCCGCTGCTGCCATCCATCCGGATGTGTCCACGAAAAGCTTGTTCATGTTTTCCCGTACAAAATATCATCGTGGCGTAAAGCAGAACCACCTCGCCTTGTGTACCCAACCGCTTGGGCATGATATAAAGCATCTTTGCTAAGCTCTGATAGAGTTACATTTTCTGATTTTTCATCGGGTGGAACAATATTAAACGCAGGTCGGCTGCGGTAAAGAACCGTAAATTTTTTGCCATGCTGAACTTGATGAACAATCTCTGGCAAAGTCATCCGAAGAACTTTCGCATTAATGAGGGTGTGCATAGTGTGCTCTACTGTAGTTCAACTTAAGTTTAACATCACATACAGCTATTTGCACTGTTGTTTTTGACATTTTCCTCGGTCTAAAGGGGGCCGGCAAATCTTAACAAGAATGTGTGGTTCTCACCCCAACCCTTACCTTTTCTAACAACACAACAGCCAGCGCCGCGATGCCTTCTTTTCGGCCTAAAAACCCCATTTTTTCAGAAGTCTTGGCTTTTACGTTTACACATTCTGGTGTGCACTGTAAGGTGCGTGCCAAATTCTCGACCATTTTTAAAAAGTAAGCGGAAAGTTTAGGTTCCTCGGCAATGATCGTTATGTCAGCGTTGACCACTCGATAGTGCTCGATTTCGATTTTTTCGACCACCTGTTCTAAAAGAAGATGGCTGGCTATGTTCTTATACTTTGGATCGTGATCAGGGAAATAGCGGCCACAGTCTCCAAGCCCTGCCGCACCTAGAATGGCATCACAGACTGCATGCATGACGACGTCTGCATCCGAGTGCCCGTCTAACCCTTTCTCAAACGGGATCGCAACGCCCCCTAGAATCAGGCGCCGATTCGGCACGAGAGGATGTACGTCAAACCCTTGCCCAACCCTCATTTTATGCTTTCCCCAAACGTAGGCTAATTAAATGGCTGAGGATCCGCCCGAGAAATGTCAAAAATACGGTGCCCATCCCGGAGAAAAATTTTTCGGTGTCTTGGCTCCCTAAAACAAGCATGCCGAGAACCTCTTCCCCATCGGTAAGCGGCACGATGGCAGAAGAGCCTTTTGAAAAAGAAAGAGGCAGGAATAGCCACTCTACAGGGAGCGTTTCCACCTTGCCGCATAAAGGAGAAAGAGAGTCCTCCCATAAGGCGAGAACTTTTTTTTCTTCTGGGGCGTTTAAAATAAATTTTTCTGGAATGGCAGGGTGAGAAGAGGATGCGTGTTTTCCTAAAATCCGAATAGCCACAAGAGACAAATGAAAATATCGTCCAATCCCCTGTTCGGCTGCGTCAAAAAAATTTATCCCCGCTTGGTTTTTAAGAAGTTCTTCTGTCAGTTGACAGGTCCCTTCCCATATTCGTTCATTTTCTTTGCCAATCGCAATGAGGTTTTTGATCTCTTCTTCTAATGCTTTTATTTTTTTTTGATATGAGCTTACTTGATAGTGTGCAAAAGAAGCCATGTTCTCTTGTGAGGCAATCCCGTTTTCGTTTTCTCCAGTATTTTTCATAGTTGAATGTGTCCTTGATAAACCATTGAAGCAGGCCCTGTCATCCAAATGACAGAATCTTCTCCTTCCCAAACAATGTCTAAAGTTCCTCCGCGTAACTCTACTTGGACGGCTGGATCCAAGCGCTTGTGGATACGCCCTGTCGCAACCGCTGCCGACGCCCCTGTTCCACAGGCGAGGGTTTCTCCGGTTCCTCGCTCATAGACACGTAACCGGATGTGTTGGCGGTCTAAAATTTGCATAAATTCCACATTGACGCCTTTCGGAAATTTTTTGTGTTGCGCAAAAAATTTACCTAACTTTTCAACGGGAGCCTTTTCTACATCTTCTACTTCTATCACTGCATGCGGATTTCCAATAGAAACCGGTGTAAACTCCACTTCTTCCCCTAGAACTACGAGCGCATACCGTTCTTTTTGGGTTTCTGCTAAAAATGGAATTTTGGCGGGGTGAAATTTAGGTTTCCCCATATTCACAGCCACGCTTCCTTCTTCTTTTAAAATAGCTTCAACTACTCCAGAAATGGTTTCTATAGTGATATTTTTTTTAAAGATAAGTCCTGCTTCAACCACGTATTTTGCAAAACAGCGTACCCCATTACCGCACTGAGAAGCCTCTGTGCCATCTGCATTAAAAATATGGCAAAAAAAATCGATTTGAGGCGTCACAGGGGGTTCTACAATCAATAATTGATCAAAACCAATGCCCCGTCGCCTATCGGCCATTTGTTTAATGTGTTCTGGCTTTAAACGGATATTCTGATCAGAGATCTTGTCTATCAGTACAAAATCATTGCCGAGGCCATGCATTTTGGAAAAATAAATAGGCATAATGGTTGCAACCATTCAGTACATTTTAAAAACCAGGAACTGTCATACGCTCTTTCGCCCACAGATCATTCCATTCTTCCCGCGCGCGAATTTCATAAATTTTCTTGCCATCGACTAAAATTTCAGGAGGGCGCCGTCGGCTGTTATAGTTTGAACTCATTGTAAAACCATAAGCACCCACAGATAAGATAGCGAGCAAATCGCCTTCTCGAATAGAAAGAAGACGGTTTTTCCCGAAACAATCCGTTGATTCACACACAGGCCCTACAATATCATAGTGCGCTCTTTTGCGGGCTGAAGAACGAACAACTTCTATAATGTCATGCCAAGCTGAATAAAGCGCGGGACGTATAAAATCGTTCATGCCAGCATCCACCACGGCGAAGCGATGCGCGGTTGTCGTTTTAAGATATTCTACCCGTGTCAGCAGAATACCACAGGAGGCGGCCACTCTGCGTCCAGGTTCCAGCACAATCGTATAGGGACGGGGAGATAACTTTTTCAATAAAGTTTCAACATAGAAGGCAGGAGAAAAAACGTTTTCTTTTTGATAGGAAACCCCCACGCCTCCTCCACAATCAAGGTGCTCAAGGTGAATCCCTTCTTTTTCTGCTTTATCTGCCAACCGAATGATCTTATCGAAAGCTTCTAAAAAGGGAGCGAGCTCTGTGATTTGAGAGCCAATATGGCAAGCCAAGCCACATAGTTTTAAATGGGGGTTTCCCTGGGCACGCTTTAAAAGCTTCCACGCTTCATCACACGGCACTCCAAACTTACTTTCTTTCAGCGCGGTGATAAGCCCTGGATGCGTTTCGGGAGGATGAATATGGGGATTCACTCGAATTGCAAAAGGCGCAATCGCTCCTCTTTTGGCAGCGATTGTTTCAAGCCGTGCGAGCTCGTCAAGGGATTCTATATTAAAACAGGCAATTCCAACTTCTAAGGCATGCTCTATTTCTGAACACGTTTTTCCAACTCCAGAAAACACAATTTTATGTGGTGCCCCCCCGGCGACTAGTACGCGCTCCCATTCTCCTTGTGAGACCACATCAAACCCGCTTCCCATTTTTGCCAAGAGATCCAAAATAGCAATATTAGAAAGCGCTTTTACGGAATAACATATTCTGTGCGGATGACTGCCAAACGCGTCATCAAAGGCACGCCAATTGTTTTCAAGAGAAGCACGAGAATAAACATAACATGGTGTTCCAAAACGCTCTGCAAGGTGAGTGACTGGAACCTGTTCTACATATAATTGATTCTGATGATAGACAAATAAAGACATGGACGAGTTTAGAAGCTAAGACTTTCGATTGTTTTTTTCCGTCCCTTTATCTCGTCTAAGGCAAGATCTGTTTCAGGTGGAATCGCTACAGTAAGCGCTACATTCAGATCTTCCGGCTTGTCCGTCCATAGAGGTCTTCGAGCGCTGACTAGAATATCTGTTAGAGCCAGACGCCTTCCTTGTTCAACTAACGTATCTTCCGAAAGGGGAGCCGCAAAAACAGTGCCATAAATGGTTAACGTTCCATCATTATTGTCCACAAATTCCAAAGTACGTGCTTCCTGTGGCCAGTCCGCATTCCCAGAAGTACGGACTTCATAATACCCTTTGCCGCTTTCCCCCCCTTTTTCCTCACAGATCTCTTGTGCGTTGCTAATCGCTTCTCCATTCGAACAAATGGCTAATATTTTATGGTAGTGAGAATGCCCTGCAATATGAAGGATTACGTTGGGAGAATTCGCCAAAAGGCGCCTAAATCGTTGGGTGTCCACAGCCTCAATTGGATCAGGCAAGATCTGGCGTAGGCTTAAGATTAAATTAAGTGTATTCATCAGTTTTAAAAGTTGGGGTACAAAATAGGCTCTTTGTACGAAATTATCAATATCTGTTTGTTTAACATCCGGGAATGAGTTAAAGGATTTTCCTAACACGAGCCCTATTACTTTTGCGGCTATTGCCAAAACTTTTTGATTTGCCAGCGTCTTATCTTCCCCCACGTTGCCGAGCGTTAAGGTCATATCTTTTGGATCACAATCCATTTGAGGGAGCGCCTTTTTAATTTTGGAACAGGTTAAAATTTCGATTTGAAAGCGAAGTTCGTTAACAGAATAAAAGAGATCAGAAGGGTGGTGGGACAAAACAATCACGAGTTCGTGATTGTTTTTTGCTAATTGAAGCTGCTCTTCTAAAAACACAAGAGAATCTTGGGGAGGATGATTAAAATAGGTTGGATTTGAGTCACCTTGTGCGTAAGGAACCGTAAAAAGCAGCATGCCATTGTCTGGCCATACTAAACCATGGGATAAGTCATTCGAGGTTTTTCTATCTATTCGTAAAGATCCTTTTTTGTCCAATAGTTGTTTTGGGTCAAATGGCTTTTGTGGTTTTCCAAAAGCCCCTTCGGAACCCCCAAACGTTTTATTGGTGTCCAGAGCAACCACGCGAAACACAGGGTTCTCTGGAGGAATGTAAGCATAATTTCCCAAGCAGCCCGCATCTTTAACTAAATTAGTTTCAGTAAAGCCGTGTCCTTTGGGTACGCCATTCGTTGCTTGTAAGTGGGCTTTTACAAAACCACATCGGTCCATCGCCTTTCGTTTTGGATCGGGCGTGATAGGGTGCACTTGAGGAATGTTTTCAAAGTAGTTTAAAAAATCCTCTAAAAAATCAGTTCGGGAAGGCAAATCGGAAAGCGCGAGCGGTTTGTTAAGGCCGCTGATAATACCCTCCGCGACAGAAAGTGTAGGGGGAACGAGGTAAATTTGCTCAGGCGTGATGCCACCCCGTGAATGGGAAGCTGTGGGCAAACTTGGAATAGCGATTTTAAATTGTCCAAATGTCTGTATAAAATACGACGCTATTTGTGGTGTATTGAGGTATTCGACCAAGGCGAGCGGAAAGTTGCCTTGTAGCAACATATCATGATTCCCGATAACCGATAGCCAAGGTGTTGCCAAGCCTTCTGAGATAAAAGGATCATTGGGATCATTAGAAGGGCCTTTGATTAAATCCACCTTGTTCCCACTGTCCGGATGAATGGTTCCCCCATTGAGAAGGGTTAAAAACCATTCCAGTTCATTATGCTGTGCATTTTCTACTGCGTCCCCTGTGTGAACTGCCAAATCAAAATGGCGGGTGTGATCTGCTAGCTTGCGAGCAGCTTTAATGATGGCGTTGGCTGTTTGAGTCAAATAAGGACCCTGCGGGCGATAAGATCCCTGGAAAACCTGACCGTCCAAAGCAAAATCGTTTGTGGGGGTTAAAGCGGGAGATTTTTCATCGACGACTTGAAAGTCACTCAAATGTAATAAATAAAAAACACTCGCCGCCTCTTGTGGGCTCGCTGCAATATTCAGGTTATTGCGAAGAATACGCTTTTTGCCAGGCCCTTCTACAACCCGACCCAATTCTGGATAACTTTCTACGGTTTCCCGTGTAGTTGAATCTACAAATCTTCCTTCTGCTGGATTGGCATTCGGATCGCCATGTGCAAGGGGCGGGTGAGTTAAAACTTGGTTGCCTTGGGATGGAACAAGGCGTGAAGATAGGGTTGTTAAAGGAGGTTCTTGAGCAACCCCTTGCATCATAAAAGCCAGTCCAATTAAACCGAGTAATCGAGAACATTCCACAGGTAGATGTTTTGTAGGCATGTGTACACTCCTTGTACGTTTATTGATCCTGCTTTCTAAAATTCAAACGGCGGTAATTTTTTAGACACCTCCTTATTTTGTAACCGTGCATAGACAGGAAGCCCGTTTTGAAACGGCGGAAAATCTTCCCCTTGAATGAGGGGAGATAAGTATTCTCGACAAGACGGTGTAATGTTAAATCCATCGAGTGTGATGTAGGTGCGTGGAACGGTTTTTTCGACGTTGGCCACACAAGATAAGGGGGCTTCTCCAATGGACCATCGGTAAGGCGAAGAACTTTCTCTTCGGATAATAGGCATAATGTCACTTTTACCTGCCAGAGCAAAGTCAACGGCGACACGTCCCAAGGCATACGCTTGCTCTACATCGGTGCCAGAGGCAATATGTCGTGCCGAGCGTTGCAAATAATCTGAAACAGCCCAATGTACTTTTAAGTTTAGTTCAGATTGAATCCATTGAGAAAGAAGCGGCGCCACCCCACCCAACTGAGTATGGCCAAAAGCGTCTTTTTCTGAAGAAGCTGAAAGAAGATTTCCACTCTCGTGCTTCACCCCTTCGGAAGCGACGATAACGCAATACCCAATTCTCTGAATGGTTTCCGCTACTTTTTTGAGAAACAAGGGACGTTGGAATGGGATTTCTGGAAATAGGATGAGGTGGGGTGGATCTTCTGGCTTGTCTTTTGCTAGACCACTCGATGCCGCAATCCACCCGGTATTTCTCCCCATGACTTCCAGAATAAATACCTTTGTTGAGGTCTCTGCCATAGAAAGCACATCTAAACCAGCTTCTCTCGTTGAAACCGCGACATATTTTGCAACCGATCCAAAGCCCGGGCAATTGTCGGTCATAGCCAAATCATTATCGATAGTCTTAGGAATACCAATGGAAAGAAGTGGAAACCCAAATTTTTTACTCGCCTCTCCTATTTTATGTGCGGTATCTTGTGAATCACCTCCCCCATTATAAAAAAAATAGCCGATCTCATGTGCTTTAAATACCTCGATTAGTCTTTTATAAAGGCGAGGATCTTTTTCCAAACTTTTGAGTTTATATCGACAGGAACCAAAGGCCCCGCCGGGTGTGTAACGGAGGGCTTGAATCGAGGCATTCGATTCAAAGTGCGTATCGATAAGTTCTTCTTGAAGGGCCCCGATAATGCCGTTTTTCCCAGCGAGCACAGTGCCGATTTTATCCGGGCGGCTTCTGGCTGCTTCAATGATCCCACAGGCCGTTGCATTGATCACCGCGGTGACTCCGCCAGATTGCGCATAGAAAGCATTCTGAATTTTTTTGTTTTTCATCAGAGTTCTCTCTGTAATCCCTCACTTATGGGTGGTTTGCGGTATATTTTTCGCTGCCTGCTGCTCGCCCCAAGTCCCCTGCGCTCCTAGATTTTTTCAGGCCGCGCTTAAGGAGGCTTCTGTCTTCGGCGCGCTAAAAATGCATCCTGCATTTTTACCTGAAAATTCTACGTCGCTCGAGGACGCTCGCAAAGGCAACGAAAAATATCACCGCAAAACACCCCTCTCCACCATTGTAGTGAGGCATTACCTTTTTATCTATACTGCCCTTTAGGGCGTTGGGTACTCTTAAAGAACCGTAATTCACCTCTCCCGCTTGGCGGGAGAGGTCGGCGCGTTTTTTGCGCAGGGTGAGGGTTCGTTTAAGAGCACACTTTAGGTAAGGCGTGGGCACAAAAAACGTGCCACCCTACTTGCGAAAGAACGTGCGTTTCAATCCAAAATCCAGTTACAAATCTTTACAATAATCTGTTTGCATATTGATTAAAATTTAGCCACACTCTGTCAATTCTAAAGAGTATTTAGATTGGCATTATTTAATTTTCAGGATGGATGTGCTCTAGCGGGGCTATAAGTCATCCTAGTTGTCGTCAATAGAACGAGATGGTTGAGGCCAGGGTGTTCACCTCTCCCGCTAGCGGGAGAGGTCGGCACGCAAGTGCCGGGTGAGGGTGGATAAAATAGGTTACTGATAATGATTAATTTTCACACCAACGGCTTCAAAACGGTTACGGCGTGTTTTGGTTTATTCTTTTCTTCCCTGCTTTTGGCTGCCCCTCCTTCTCCTGCTGACATTGTGAGTCATATAGAGGCTCCTCGCACACAGGCGCACACACTCCATGCGTTAAGACAAGCGATTCCTTCTATTCTTTCTCAGTCTGGGATTTCCCCGCTTGATTTAGAAAAATACCACTTTGTCACGGGGTTAGAACCTAAGACGCTTACTTCGTATTCACACCTTACCCAAGAACAACTGTTAGAACTGCTTTCTGTGGTTTCTCGCCATATGACGTATCGTTCCTTATCTGCCTATGCGGATGTACTGATGGATGTAGTCAATCATCGGAAAGAGGGAAATATTTACAATTTTGAACAAGCCATCGCACAAAGAACTCACCTCCCACTTTCTACCGTAGAACAAATTTTGGATATCGAAGTCCAACTTCCAAAAATTTCTCGAAGGCTTAGAGCTCAAGTTTTGGTCAAGTTACTGCGGTATTTTTCTCCCTCAGACGGACTTTATGTGCCTCAGATTTTGGCAAGCACAGAATGGACTGCACAAGAGAAAGGAGATCTGAAAGAACTGTTAGGGTTGCCGGGTACTTTTTCACTTCCTCCTGTTTCATTCAAAAATCCGGCGGTTGTTCTTCTGAAGGACGTTTATTGGCCAAGCCTTTTAAAGGCTTCTCTTCCCATTCCTTCAGGAAAGCTCTCTTTTAATGCATATCTTAAACAAGCGAGTCAACTGGAGAAGGAGTGGAAAAACCAGCTCAAACAAGAGGGTCGTTATAACAAAGAAGAAATGGTTGCAGAGATTGCCTCTCGTCTCCTCCAAGAATTAAAACTGGCAAGTCTCTTTCTGGCTCCGATGGAAGAGGGGAATAGGGATCCACAGCACTCGAAGTACCTTAAGTTCTGGAAAGCGCGTTTGGAGCGTCTTTACACCACCTATCACTTACCCGTTTCTCCTTATGAAGCAAACCAACACATTCAAAAAGCAGAAGCCTTAGCTCGTTTTATGGCGAATGCCTTTCAAAGGGTGAGTTTTCAAAGTCCCCATTCTTCTCTATTTGAAATCAATCTTAAAAATGAATCTGTACACTTCAATGGTCTTTCGGAGGAGGAGATGGATAGGAACTTTGCTTTAGTTTCTTCTGAGTCTCCTTGTAGTCCTGAACAAAAGAAGACGATCAGGGAAAGAAAAGAAGCAGTAGAAGGAGATTATCAAAGCAGCCTAAAAACCCTACAAAAATTTTATAGTTCTGCTTTTGTAGATGAACGTGTTCAAGAAACGGAGAAACAAGCGCACGTTTTACTGTCTGAGGTTACGAAAACACTCGATGCTTTAGGAGACACGGTTCTTACTTTTCTAAACGATTCTTCTATTGCGGAGGGTGAAAAGGATAAGGTCAAGGGTTTTGTTTCTGATAGGCTGCTGTCTGCCCTCAAAAACAAAATCTATAAAGGGCTTTCTTATGAGACTGCAGCAACTTGTGTATTAGAGCCTATTATTCCAGTCATTTCCCTTATCACGGAATCGCATGCCCAGAGTTTAGAATTAGCCATCACAAACAGAACATTGTTTTCCCAAGGGATGGCGAGAAGCCAGGATTTTGACCGTTATGCGTCTCCTCCCCAAGAGGGTCCTCGTCCCTATGAGACTTATCTAAACTTTTTTACTCGAAAGCCTGGAGAAGCTGCAAAGGATTATCTTCTTAGAGTGCAGGGTTCAGAAGAAGCCAAAGTCATGGGAGAGATTACAGAGGGCTACCAACATCTTTTAAATCTTGAACTTCTCATGCCGACTTTGCTGGTTACAGGGCCGACTCTTCAAATAGGGAGTAAGGCTCTATTGTGGGGAGCTTCTTTGCAAGGTGCAAAAGTTTTAGGAGTAGAGGGAGCGCTTGCTCGTTTAGGAACTCTTCTTGTTCATCCGTTCACCCAAGCAGTTGTTCCTGCGTGGGTGACTTCGGATATGGCGATCTCTGTGTGGGGAAATATTCTCAAGGTACCGGAATGGGGAAAAAGGTTTTCGGAAACTCTGATTCAAGAATTGCAGATAGTCGATCCAAGTATTCAGTCATTGGTACATGGGGGAGTTGGGACAGGTGTGCTACTTATTCCAAGCCTTATCTTGGCAAAAAGGCTGCCGTCAAACTTGAATCGCATTCAAAAAACGATATTAGTAGGAGGAGCGCCCACCACGGTAGCAACTTGCAGCCTTTTAGAGACTTTAGCGCTTTTATCTGAAGACCGTCATCTAGCCCAAACCCTTTCCATGGGCGAGACGATGAATCTTTTTTCTCAAATATATGAAGAGTCTTCTTTACGAACCTTAGGGTATTTGGCTTATAACCATTTAGGCGCTGTCGTATATCCCTCTCCTTTACTCAACATACTGGGTATTCCCTTCACGGGGTTTGCAGGAGGGGCTGAAGCCAAAGACTTTATTTATGGAATGGGAAATGCCTGGGAACGGTATCAAGAAACAGGGAATCGCACCGCTTTAGCACTTCGAGTCGCCGCTAATATTATTGATATTACCGATGTGGGAAGTACTCTCGCAACTCCCCACAATCAGCTGAAGGTGTTTTTAGAAGAAGCTCAGCTTAAAAAAGTTCTTCTTCCCCGTGTGAAACTTAAAGATTTGAAAGCGTTTGAAACCCTCTCTCCCAAACAACTTTTAAGCGCATTTTCGCCTGAAAAAGCACAAGCGATAGAGCAGCAGGTAGAAGCTTCTTTAGCGCGTTCCAAGGAAATTCATGGCGCACATCCAGGGATAAATTATTCCGCGGAAATCCCCCCATTTTTAAAGGAAAAAATTTTTCCTATGATGCAAGAAATGGCGTTCACCTACGGGATAAGACGCCCTGTAACGCTTGTCTACTCAATCGAAGGAGAGACTCTGACGGTGATAAGTGATGGCAATCAGCATGAAATTAACATCCCGCTCTTCTGGGCGCAACGAGCCAGCCAACCCTTTTTTAAAGCCCTTCTCGCTCATGAAATGAGCCACGTAGCCCTTTCCGAGAAGCTTGGCTCACTCTTTGCCATCACCTTGTTTCCGAAGCGCTATAGTAGCCGGAATGACCTTATGCCCTCCATGCAGTCTTTGGGAATAGCTAAGGGTTTAGAAGATCTCTGGGTTAATGAATATCGAGATAAATTTTTCCCGGAATTCGCCAAGATTGAGCACGATGCCTTTGTGGAAGATATCAAAAAATTTTCTAAGAGTCGGATGGCAATTCCAAGCAAATTAAATCTAAGCTTTGTCTTGTCGTGGGCAGAGGCGGACCGCCATGGGTTCGATAGCCCAAGTACGAGTATAGTTATGTCCTGGATGACCTCGAGGGAGCAAGCGATCTTTAAAAGCTTACGTATTTACCTGCGCGAGCTTCCAAAATTAAATACCGAGGATCCAGACACTGCTCGTCAACAGATGGAGAAGTTTGTCCAGGAGTTGTGTAAAATCCTAGGCTACTCCTTCATCCCCCGCCTTACTCAAGAGGACGGGAAGAACGTGTGGCTGGTGGAATAGTTAAAAAAGAAGCGGAGTAACCATGAATTTTTCAGGCCGCGCGCAACAAGTTGCCCACCCTACAATATTTGGAGTAAAGTAGCGCTTGAAAATGAATCCTGTTCTCAAAATTTTCCTAGATCTCCTCTTCCTTCGACAAGGGCCACAAGCATTACCTGATTCTTTAAAACTTTTACGGGTTCTGCTAGTTTTAAATGTTCTATTTTCTTTAGGAGTCCTTCAGCAGTCTTTGGGGTGGAAAGATGCCTTTATTCATGTTGGGCTCATGTTGGGACTCTTGGCGGGTTTAACTTATGGTATTTTAGCATTTAAACGCCTCACCCCTCGCTTCAAACAAACGTTTACAGCGCTTCTGGGAGTTGATTTTATTTTGACTATCCTTCATTGGGTATTGGAAGTCACCGGTATTATTTCCCCACTCGCTGCAGAAGGAACCTTAGGAACCGCTGCTTTTGAAATGGGTTTACTTATTTGGACCTTACTCATACAAGGCAATATTTTTCGGCATGCGCTGTCTATTTCTCTTTTTAAAGGATGTTGGGTAGGGGTTATTCTGGTCATTATTTCTCTGGTTATTTTCTCATTTATTTCTCCTTCCTTTAAAGACAAAGCACCACCGAAAGATCTGGAACCCAGTTTAGAAAGTCTTGGCGAAGACGAGGGCCAACTTTTAAATAACACAACACGCCATTTCGAAGGACAATTTGTCACGGCTAGGTACCCCCTCTCCCCGGTCCGTTAGGGTATAAAAGCGAATATGCATTTGATGCCGTCCCACGCTCATCTCAGGAAAATAGGGGGAGTTTCCTGGGAGAAATACCCGTATACACTGATAACAATTTTTAGGATTTAAAGTTTGCTGATAAAATCCCTGAAGTGCCACAAAAGGATAAGTGGCCGCAGACTCCCTCACCAGTTTAAGAATAAGTTCAAGGGCAGAGTAAACCGGTTCCAACTCAGAAAGCCATTTTGAAAACAAAAGATTTTTGGATTCCGGCGTCCCTTTCAGAAAGTGGTGATAGGCTGGAAAGTCAAAAAAGCAGGGGCCTCCTGCAATTCCTGCCCGTTGGCGTATCCCAGATAACAAAGGGTTTCCTGATAAACCTTCCCCTATCTTGCCTGGGATTGCATGAAGCTTTTGGATGAATTCCGAATTTTTTTTACAAACAGACAATAATTTTTCTTGGTCTACGGAAGGCGATAAGCGGAGGCAATTAAGATAGTCGATTGACCGCTCTAATTCTTTTAAGAGTTCTCCCTTCACATCAAAACGGTCCATAGTTTCCAGAATGTCTATAAAGGCTTGCATTGTTTTTCGAGAAGCAAGGCTAGAGAGATCTTTCAAACAATAAAAAATATGCTGAAATAATTGCTCTAACCGTAAAAAAGCACGCATGCGCTCGTTCGTAGGCTGTTCATAGATGGTTTTATGGGGTGTTAGCACGTGGAAGATCTCGCATTTATTCCTTGAAGTCTATACTCATCATGAATGAAGATGCTGACTATGTTACCCCCTCTCCCGCCAGCGGGAGAGGGGGTAACATAGTCAGCATCTTCAAGTTAATTGGGTATAAATAAATTGTAGCGAGAGAGTTAAAGAATGTACAAGTTACCGTCGCATTTTTATGGCACGTCTTTCCACTTGATGCCAAAACTTTCCTTGGGTGCGAGAAATTTCTCTTAAAGAAAGTTGACTATAAGCCTGCATAAAACGATACCTATCCCGCCGAGTCAAATGAATGTGAGCACTTGAAAAATAAAGTGCTCCAATATCTTTTACCCGCCAGCGCATGGGGAGATTCTGGTAAATAACCGCCCGATGTAAATCCATAATATAAATTTTCAATGTGGTCGGTTCGATGCGAAGGTGACAAAGATAGTAATCTCGATGTGAAAGCCCTAGGGCATGCATACGTCGGGTTAAGAGAGCCACTTTTTGGATAAGGCGTGTTTTTTCAGAAAACCTCAAGGGATGACAGTCCCAATCTTGACCCAATCTTTCTAAGGTCTCTGTGTTCTCCAAAGCACGGGTTACGATAAAAGATTGAATTCGCGCAGGGTTTTTCAAACGCTCCCCATACCCAACCAACGTCATGGTATCCATCTTTTTTTGCGTTAAATATTGGATGGCTTGCCACTCATTACGAGCGCTCGTGACCGGTTTTTTCCCTTGCCCCCAATTCTTGAGGATTTCCCACCAGCCAACCCCTGTATGCTTTTTTAGAAAATACGGTTTCCCTTGGAGAGTAAAACAAAGGGTTTTTCGTCCTGGTTTTTGTTTAGCGAGAATCCCTTCAAGCGAAAAAATAGTGTCGAAAGTGGCATGATTTCCTAAAATGTTTTTGAGTTCGGGATCTAAATAAAAGCAGGTCATGTCCTCATTTTAAAATAATTGCTCCGGTATTTTAAACCAGGAGCCTTTAGAAGATTTGGGTTCCTCTTCGTTTTTTTGCTGGGGAAGAGATCCTTTATAAAACAGTTCAAAAATCGCATCCTGTTCCCCTCCCTTTGCCAGCCATCCTGTTTGTGGATCGATCTTGGCCACCACAATACCCGAAGGTTGTGGCGGGGTGTGCTCGCTTCTGCCTCTTAGAGCATTTTTCATAAAACTTATCCATATGGGCAGTGCCACGCGCCCACCGGTTTCAAGCTCGCCCAATGGGGCGGGTGCATCGAAACCCACCCAGGCACAAGCCACCAAATTGGAATTAAAACCAACGAACCAAGCATCCGCGTGATCATTGGTTGTCCCCGTTTTTCCAGAGAGATCATGTCTGCCAAGACTCTTGGCTCGATACGCCGTCCCGTAAGTGATGACATCCTTTAGGAGGGAGCGCATCACATAGGCATTTTCTTCTGAAATAATTCGAGTTCCTTTTTGAGAACCTCTGGATGTCCCTTCTATTGAGGCGATTTCTTCCAAAACCTCACCCTTCGCATTTTCAACACGTTGGATCAGGATTGGATCTACGCGATATCCGCCATTCGCAAACACGGCAAAGCCGCGGGTTAATTCGAGGGGGGTCACTTCTCCGCTGCCTAGCGCTAAGGATAAATCGTGGGGTAATTGCTCCGTAGAAAAACCAAATGGCTTAATATGGGGGAGCACACGGGAAATCCCAACTTGTTGTAAAAGACGAATAGTCGCCAAATTACGAGATTTGGCGAGCGCCTCTCGAAGACGAATGGGGCCCGAAAACTCTCGCGTATAATTTTCAGGGCGCCAGATTTTATTATCTTCTTCAAATACGAGCGGCGCATCATTGATAATGCTCGCAGCCGTATAGCCGTTTTCTAGCGCAGCGGAGTAAATGAATGGTTTAAAACTAGATCCGGGTTGTCGTTTGGCTTGTACCACTCGGTTGTAGTTATTTTCGAAGTAGTCGAATCCGCCGACTAAAGCGAGGAGACTTCCATCCGAGGGAGATAGCACAACGAAAGCCCCATTAACCGTAGGAATGGACGCGAGTTGAAGCCCCAAGTTTTTATCGAGATATACGTAAATCTTGTCCCCAGGCGAAACAATTTCACTGGCTGTTTGAGGGGGTGGATCTTGTGCATCGACATGAACATAACGCTTTGCCCAGGAGAGGCCTTCCCAGGGAACGGTGAGCGTTTTGCCATTCGCTAATAAAACAGTGACTTCTTTTTCCAGCACTTCACTCACAAGGGCGGCATATAAGTTTCCGACCCTAGCTTTTTTCCCTAAGAAGGCGAGAGCCATTTCTTTAGGGAAGGACTCTCCTTTTTGAAGGGGTTCAAAGAATTCTTCCGGCTTTCGAAATCCATGCCGTCGATCATAGGCGAGGAGCCCTGCTCTAAGGGCCTGATTGGCATATCGCTGTAACTCGCCATCTATCGTCGTAATTACGCGATATCCTTTGGTATAGAGTTCTTCTGGGTTATACCGCTTGATAAGTTCATTTCGAACCATCTCCGCGACATAAGGCGCTTCCATTTCGATTGGGATCCCGTGATAAGACGCATTAAGCGGCGTTTGAAGTGCCTTCTGAAATTGCTCTTCATCAATAAAGCCATGGTGAAACATTCTTTCCAGCACATGAGCCCGACGTGCTTTGGCTTCAATAGGATTCGCCAGTGGGTTAATAGCGGAGGGGGCTTTGGGGATCCCCGCCAGCATTGCAATTTCAGGCAAAGTCAGTTGGGCTACCGTTTTTCCATAGTACACTTGGGCGGCTGCAGAAATACCATAAGCCCGGTACCCCATATATATTTTATTAAAGTACAGAACAAGGATTTCATCCTTAGTGAGCTTCTGTTCTATTTTCCAAGCCAGCAGAATTTCATTGAATTTTCTAGTGAAGGAGCGTTCGGGGGATAAAAAGAAGTTGCGTGCCACCTGCATAGTGATGGTTCCACCGCCTTGTGTTTTTTGACCGGTTTTAATGATTTCAATCGCGGCTCGCAATAACCCCCAAAAATCTACGCCATTATGGTCATAAAAACGCTGGTCTTCGGTTGCAATGAGGGCTTTAATCAGTAAATCGGGTAGAGATTTTCTTTGAATAAGTGATCGGCGCTCTTGGCCATATTCTCCAATCAACTTACCGTCCCGACTAAAAATTCTAAGAGGGACTTGTAACGGCATATCTCGGAGGGGTTCAATTTTGGGCAGTATCCATTCGCTGTAAAAGAACCCCAAAAGGAAGAGGGTACCCAAAATTGCTACGAGTGTAGACAATCGAATAAAAGGATGTTTTTTTCTTTGGGCGCTCATTTAAGGTTCTCTTGCTTATCTATTAAGGGCTGGTATTATACACCGCTTATTTAACCTTAAAGACTTTTAAAATATAGGTGGTGTTTTGATTTTTTACCGTCGATCACAGTTGAAAGGGCTAGATCTTAGCACATCTATCGTTCGTGCAGTTCACCTGATTCGTAAAGGGGAAGCTCTGTATGTCAGCCAAAGTTGGATTGGGGATGTTCATTCACTTTCTTCTTTTTCTTCTAACGCAAAAGTTGCGATCTCCGTTCCCTACAGTGAGGTGCAGTGTCAAACGCTTTCCCTCGATGCAAAGCTAAACGCTTTCGAAATAGAAGTTTTAGTTGCCGAGATTTTTCCTTCTCCCGAATGGTGGATGGACTTTGCTTGCTTGGGAGCTTCTTCTCAGGGTGCGCGCACAAGAGAGGTGCGTGTGGTTGCTTGTCCCCAAAAGGTTATCCAAACAAAGCTGCAAGCGCTTGAAGCGTGTGATCTCATCCCTCAAATTGTCGATACGGACTTATTTGCAATAGAGCGGGTATTTGCTTTGTTTCTTCCGTCTTTAAATTCTTTTTCTACGGTGGCTGGGATCTATCTGCATTCCACATTTTGTTCTTTTACCGTATTTAAAGGAGAGCAAGTGATTAAGCGGCATTACCAAGGTGTTGTGCGTGAGGAAGAAGGGAGTGCGCACTTAGAAGGGGTGATTCGACAGTATCGTTTTTCTGCGGAAGGGCCCCTGCCGGAGCACGTGATGGTGATGGCTTCCCCAGCAGCCTCTGAAGTTCTCTTTCCTGTTATTCAAGGGCAACTCCCCTGTTCAGCATCTTTTCATACTCCTGCACAAGTCATGTTGCGAGAAGCCACCCAAAACGCACAAGCGTTTTATCAAGATAATGCTTGTTGGGCGTTAGCGACCGGCTTAGCCCTTCGAGCGTTCAGCCCCCCATCATGATCCGAATTAATCTTTTTCCCTGGCGAGCAGCCTATCGGAAAAAGATGCGGCGTATTGTTTTTTTCTCCCTTATATTCCTTGGGCTTTTGGGAGCGATTTTTATGGTCCAAATGAATGCCCATTTAAACCAGCGTATAAAAAAAGGGAAAGAGGAACTTGCCCTCCTCAGAGATCAAGTTCTGCGACTTCAAGCATACGAAAAAGTGGAAAGACAAATAACGATGCTTGAAGACTGGAAGTCAGGGAGACAGAAGACGCTCCAAATGTTTCTCAAGTTTGTGAACGATATTCCAGAGGATATTGGGGTAGAGCGAATTGAAAGGCAAGAGGGAAAATGGACTATTGAAGGCGAAGCGCCTTCTCGCGCTCCTATTGTAGAGTGGGTTCGTATTTTAACACGCCAACCAATTTTTCAAGCGGTTCATTTGTCTTCTTTAGACACTAAAAATGCGGCGGTGTTTCATTTCCGTATTCAAGCGAAATCGTTTGAAACCTTGAGGGGGCAGATCTGATTTTTGATTTTAGAATAGGAGTTGTTCTTTTATTGTTTTTAGGAATTTTTATTGTCAGCGATTACAGGTTTCTAAAACCCAAACGCGCCGAATGGAGTGTGCAACAAGAGAATAAGGCGCACTTAGTTGCCATTAAAGATGCTTTGCCGCCATCGATTACCTTGTGGCAAGAGGAACGACAGTTCAAAAAAAGGGAAGAAATTTACCGTCTTTTAAGGAAAGACGTTTTAATTTCCCCAGAAGAGGCTCCGTATCTTTTGGATATTCTTTTAGACGAAGGGGCACAGGTGGATTCCTTTGAATTGCAAGAACCCCAGTTGTCTTTGGAAGAGAATCGGCTGATCCCATTTTCCTTGTCCTTTACAAGTGCGTGCCATCCTTTTAAAAAATGTTTGCAGCAGTTTACACAGCTTGCCTCGCGTTTCCCGGTTCAGAATTTTATCGTGAGGAATGAGATGAAAGAGAAGGCGTGGTTTCAGGCTGAGGGAAGCCTTTACACCACGGCTTCGAAAGACGAGCCTTTGCGATTAGCAAGGCACGAGCGCTTAGGGCAAAAGAGATCAGGGGATACTCGCCCCTTGAATATATTTCGTTTGGTAGGTGTTTTAAAAAATGATGACAAGACTTGGGCTTTAATTAGTCGCTCCCCCAATGCACAAATAGAAAAACTTACTGTGGGGCAAATGTTGCCAGAAACTTCTTTTAAAGTGGCGGAGATCACAAGAAACCGTGTGGAACTTTCTAAGGGACAAGACAGGTTTCAACTCGTATTATCGCCTTAGAATATGTCTCGGAGTTCCACAAAATATTTTAATCTCTTGAGAAGCTTTATTTTTTTTATGTCTTTTTTGGGAATGGCTTTTGCCGAACCCTATACCGGCAAACCCATCTCCCTTAATTTTCAAGATATTCCTATACATTCTGCACTCAAAAATATTGCGGAATTTACGGGGTTGAACGTCGTTGTTTCTGAAGAAGTCACCGGAACGGTTACGCTAAATCTTTCCCAAGTTCCCTCTCTCCAAGCTCTCGACACGCTCTTGATCCTTAAGGGACTTGAAAAACAAACACTAGGGAATGTTTTATGGATAAGGCCTAAACCAGTCAATGCAGAAGGAGAGGTTCAGGGTGATAGGCTTACTCATCTTATTCCCATCCATTATGCGAATGCAGAGGAAATGGCGTCGCTTTTGCGATCTAAAGACAATACTTTTCTTTCTAAAAACGGAGTGCTCTCTTTCGATACGAGAACGAATACCTTGATTGTTCAGGACGTTCCTTCCAAGGTGACTCAATTAGAAGAGATGATTAAAAAGTTAGACGTGCTGGTTCCTCAGGTGCTGATAGAAGCCCGAATCCTGGTTATCAATTCTGACTTCTCAGAAGAGTTAGGCCTGCGCCTCGGTGCAAGCGCAAAACATGCGGATTTATCAACAAGTGGAACATTAGAGGGTGCCCGAAAACTTGACCCTGCATTTCAAGGGAAGGACGCTGCTTCGAATCCTTCCCAACTGTCTTTGAATGAAAGACTTAATCTCAATTTGCCGCTGGCTCAAAAAGGAGGAACGCTTGGGTTTACCTTTTCTACTTTACCTGCCAATGTTTTGCTCGATCTTGAACTTTCCGCTGTGGAGAATGAAGGCAAAGGGGAAATTATTTCACGTCCTCGCTTGCTCGCCTCTAATCAAAGGGAGGCCATCATTGAGTCTGGAGAAGAAATTCCTTACCAAACGAGCAAAACGCATAAAGGGTATCTTGTTTTTTCCACTTTTTTTAAAAAGGCGGTATTGTCACTTAAAGTTACGCCCCAGGTGACTCCGGGGCGTCGTGTTTTATTACAATTGACCGTCAACCAAGACAATCGGGGGAAAAATACGGATGCAGGGCCTGCCATTGACACGCAAAAAATCCAGACACAAGTCCTTGTAAAAAATGGGGAAACGCTTGTGCTAGGGGGGATTTATCAGCATACTAAAAAGGATGCGGTTTCAAGGGTGCCGGGGTTTGGCAAGCTTCCAGTCATTGGGCGTTTGTTTCGAAACACATCAGGGCTCGAAAATAAAAAAGAATTGCTTATTTTTGTAACTCCGAAAATTATTGAGGAAACTCAATAACTATTAATGCATGAATAGTAATCCCTGACTGATGGGTGGTTTACTGTGTGTTTTCCGCTGCCTGCTGCTCGCATTTGTCCCCTGCGCTCCTAGAATTTTTCAGGCCGCGCTTTAGGAGGCATCCTGCCGCAAGTAGCGCTAAAAATGCATCCTGCATTTTTAGCTGAAAAATCACCGTCGCTCGGGGACGCTCGCAAAGGCAGCGGAAAACACACAGTAAACCACCCTCTCCACCATTCAAGTAGGGGCATTACCATGAATAAACATCAAAACATTTTTCTAGTTGGCCCGATGGGATCGGGGAAAACCAGTGTTGGGCGAAGGCTTTCAAAAGCGTTGTCCTTTCATTTTTATGACTCAGATAGTGAGTTGGAGAAGAGAACAGGTGCAACGGTTACTTGGATTTTTGATGTAGAAGGCGAAGCGGGATTTCGTCTTCGAGAAAAAAAAATTATCGAGGAGCTCGCTCAAAAAACGGGCATTGTGCTAGCGACGGGGGGAGGGGCCATTTTAGATCTCGATACCCGGAAAGTTTTAAGTGAGCGAGGTCTCGTAATTTATTTGAAAGCCTCCCTGGAGAGGCAATGTCGGCGTACAGAACGGCATATCAAAAAAAGGCCACTTTTGAAAAATGGAGATCCCAAGGAAATTTTAAAAAAACTTCAGGAAGACCGAGAAAAATTTTACAGTGAGGTTTCTGACACGGTGGTCACTACCGATGGTAAAACCACCCATGACATTTGTAAGCACATCATCCAATACTTCCATGAAAGTTCACACACTTGAGATCGAAATTGCTGGAAACTCCAAACGATATCCCGTTCTGATAGGCCAAAATCTATTGGATCAGCCTAAGGTTTGGGAACCTTACATTAAAGGGCGAGAAGTGGTTGTTATCACCCATGCACTTCTGAAGTCCTTTTATGGTTCCCTTTTAGGACAAGGGCTTGCTGCTTATTCTGTCCATTGGATAGTGATCCCAGAAGGCGAGCACCATAAAACCCTTGGAACCATCCAAAACATCATCGACACTCTTCTTCAAAAGGCTTTCGATCGAACTGTCACCCTCATTGCTTTTGGTGGAGGGGTCATTGGGGATATGGTGGGCTTTACCGCTTCCTGTTATTTAAGGGGTGTTGGTTATATTCAAGTTCCCACAACGCTTTTGGCGCAAGTGGATGCAGCCCTTGGTGGAAAAACAGGCGTTGATCATCCGTTGGGTAAAAATATGATAGGTGCTTTTTACCATCCAGAGAGTGTATTGGCGGATATCACGACATTGGCTACATTGCCGGATAGGCACTATCGTGCGGGTTTTTCTGAAGTAGTCAAATATGGCCTCATTCGAGACCGTTCATTTTTTGAATGGTGTGGGGAGCACACAGAGGCGTTACTCAAAAAAGAGCCGACAAGTCTCATAGAAGCCGTCAAGCGTTCTTGTCAGCATAAGATTCAGATTGTGCGTTCGGATGAGCGGGAGCGTGGTGCGCGCGTGTTGCTGAATCTGGGGCATACCTTTGCGCATGCGATTGAAGCGGAAACACAGTATAAAGAATGGCTTCATGGGGAAGCGGTATCCATAGGACTTGTCATGGCCGCGCGGTATTCGAATGGTTTGGGGTATCTAGGAGAGAAGGAGGTTTCAGATATTCGGAATTTACTTAAAAACATGGGTCTTCCAATTGACTTACCTCGGAATTTGACGCTTCAAAGATTAGGGGATTTTATGGTTCGAGACAAAAAAGCCGTAGATGGGCAGGTTCGGTTTATTTTGTTAAAGGCGATTGGCGAGGCTTTTGTTTTGAAACAGTCTCTTGGTGCTTTTCTGGATAAGATCCAGATGGGATGATAAAGTTTTCGTCCAACGCATAACTTTTTTAGCCGGGGTAGCTCAGTTGGTAGAGCAACTGATTCGTAATCAGTAGGTCGGAGGTTCGACTCCTCTCTCCGGCACCAGGAAAGTGAAAAGCGATGTTCAAAGAATTGGTGGCAGACAATCTGAAAGTTGATTGGAAGCTCTCCGCAAATTAAAACTCATCGAGCGAGCAATTCCTCTGAGAAGCTTAATCCCCAGTATGGGGTGTTTTTCTAATAAAGCATTGAAATTTTCTTTAGTTAATTCTAGTAAGTGTGTCGGAACAGCCGCTAAAACGGTTGCAGACCGAGGAAGCTTATCGATAATAGACATTTCCCCTACACAAGAATATTCATTTAAAATGGCGATTTTAACCTGCTTATCCTGAATGGACTTTTTAACGATCTCAACCTGTCCGTGAATAATGAAGCTTAAGAATCCTCCCTCATCTTTTTCGCTAAATAAAACATCCCCCTGATTAAGGTTGACGTATTTGATATAGTCATCTAAGCAGTCAAAATCTTCATGATCTTTGAGTTCGTTGAATACTCGATTCTTCTTTAGAGCAGTGATAATGAGATCTTTCATAAGAACCTCTAGCCTTTTTATGGTAAGTATGGGAGAAGAACGGATAAGCCGCAAATAAGAATAGGTAAGTATAGAGAAACAACGGGGGGACGTATGATAGAAAAAGTTCGAAGCATTTTTTTGAACCATCCCACTATTTTTAAATGGTCTTTGAATAGTTGGCCACCTTTTTTAGGGGCGGGGATTCGAGTGAAACATATTTCAGAAGATTACCGAAACATTGAAGTTGAAATGAAGTTAACTTGGTATAACCGAAATTACGTCCATACCCAGTTTGGTGGCTGCTTATCTATGATGACAGATCCATTTTATATGCTGATCTTGGTTAAAAATCTGGGCAAGGATTACATTGTGTGGGATAAAAGCGGATTTATTGACTTTGTAGCACCCGGCACGGGGCCTGTGAAAGCGTGCTTCAAAATTGACGAAGCCACTTTGCTGGATATCAAAACTAAAACGGCGGATGGTTCTAAATATCTACCAACGTTTGAACTCAATATTGTGGGAGATGAGGATAAACTAATCGCTAAGGTGGTGAGAACGATTTATATACGCAAGAAAAAGCGGTTGCATGACCGCACTCTTTAATTAAATGAGTGTCCAGGGATGGCGCCCCGGAGAGGATTCGAACCTCTGACCT
>JACQPQ010000032.1 GCA_016207405.1 Gammaproteobacteria bacterium
AGAAAATACACAGCAAACCACCCTCCCTACCATTTGAGTCGAGGCATTACAGATTTTTAAAATTTATTTTGTGTGGGAGCGAGCAGTTACGTTTTATAAATAATTATGAGGTGAATCGCCCCTTATGTAGCGAGTCTTGCGTCATTGTAGGCAACAAAAGTTCCTCGCTTACATCGGCAAGAGAAAGGAAGATTGCTAAAAATGTCAATAAGTACATTGACAATCCAGCCTTGCTCCATCAAAATTCCACGGTCTGCAAAATTGTAGACAATTCATAATCGGAGATCTGAAATCCACAATTATTACGGAGGGGTTCCCGAGTGGCCAAAGGGATCAGACTGTAAATCTGACGGTTCTTGCCTTCGTAGGTTCGAATCCTACCCCCTCCACCAGAAGAATTGTAGATTTTGGATTGCGGATTGAAATAAATCTGAAATTGAAAAGCGGGTGTAGCTCAAAGGTAGAGCTCCAGCCTTCCAAGCTGGTGGCGTGGGTTCGATTCCCATCACCCGCTCCAAGTGCATTGTAAATGGCCAAGAGGCCCATATAGCTCAGTTGGTAGAGCACTTCCTTGGTAAGGAAGAGGTCATCGGTTCAATCCCGATTATGGGCTCCATGAAGAAACACTAATATGTTTAAGGAGATAATCCCCCATGTCTAAAGAAAAATTTGAGCGGACGAAGCCGCATGTAAACGTAGGGACGATAGGGCACGTTGACCACGGGAAGACGACGCTGACAGCGGCGATGACGAAGATATTGGCTGTGAAGTATGGGGGAGAGTTTAAAGCCTATGATCAAATTGATAATGCGCCGGAGGAGAAGGCAAGGGGAATAACGATCAATGCGTCGCATGTAGAATATTGGAGTGCTGGGCGACACTATGCGCATGTAGACTGTCCTGGGCATGCGGATTACATCAAGAACATGATAACGGGTGCTGCTCAGATGGACGGAGCGATATTAGTGGTATCTGCGGCAGATGGGCCGATGCCGCAGACGAGGGAGCATATTTTACTTGCGAGGCAAGTTGGTGTACCACACATTGTGGTGTATTTAAACAAGGCGGACATGCTGGATGACAAAGAGTTATTGGAACTGGTACAGGTAGAGGTGAGGGAGCTTTTGGATAAATATGGGTTTCCTGGGGACAAGATACCGATCATCATAGGGAGTGCGTTAAAAGCGTTAGAAGGGGATAAGGGGGAATTAGGGGAAGGGTCGATCATTAAGTTAGTCGAAGCGTTAGATAAATTCATACCGGAACCGAAACGAGAGACGGACAAACCGTTTTTATTGTCTATAGAGGATGTATTTTCGATATCTGGCCGAGGGACGGTTGTGACGGGGCGAGTGGAAAGAGGGAAAGTAAAGGTAGGGGATGAGATAGAGATAGTAGGATTAAAGCCGACGCAGAAGACGACCTGTACTGGGGTAGAGATGTTTCGGAAGTTATTAGACGAAGGGATAGCGGGGGACAATGTAGGGGTATTGCTGCGAGGGACGAAGAAGGAAGAGGTGGAGAGGGGGCAAGTGCTGGCGCAACCTGGGACGATAACGCCGCACACGAAATTTGAAGGGGAGGTTTATGTATTGACGAAGGAAGAAGGGGGTCGGCACAAGCCATTTTTCAAAGGATATCGGCCACAATTTTACTTTAGGACGACGGATGTGACAGGGGAAGTAGAATTACCTGCTGGGGTAGAGATGATCATGCCGGGAGACAATGTAAAGATGGGAGCGAAGCTAATTGCGCCGATAGCGATGGAAGTAGGTTTACGGTTTGCGATACGAGAAGGTGGACACACGATAGGAGCGGGGGTCGTCAGCAAGATACTTGAATAATGTAGGGTGGATTTCGCGTAGATTGTAGGGTGGACAAAGCGAGCGCTTTTTGCGAGCGGTCCGCCAATTGTATCAGTATGGATAAAAATCAAAAAATTAGAATTCGGTTGAAGGCCTTTGATTATCGCTTAATAGACCGTTCGACTAAAGAAATCATCGAAACGGTTAAGCGTACAGGGGCACGAGTGGTGGGCGCCATACCATTACCTGTTAAGCGAGAGCGGTTTACTGTTTTAGCTTCTCCTAATGTGGATAAAGATGCGCGCGATCAGTATGAAATCAGAACACACCTCCGACTGATTGATATTTTGGAATCCACAGATAAAACTGTAGATGCGTTAATGAAGCTGGATTTAGCTGCGGGGATTGATGTGCACATTAGTTTGGGAGATCAGTAGTCATGTCATTGGGTTTAGTGGGATACAAAAAAGGGATGACAAGAATTTTCGATCCGTCCGGAAAAGTCATTCCTGTTACAGTGGTCGAGGTACTTCCTAATCGAATTACTCAGATTAAAACTGTTGAAAAGGAAGGGTATTCTGCAATTCAGGTTACGCAGGGGACTTGTAAAAATTCTAAAGTATCTAAGCCTTTAGCAGGGCATTTTGCGAAAGCAGGTGTTTTAGCAGGGAAAGGGACGTGGGAATTTAGACTAAATCCAGAAGAGCTCGAAACTTTACTTCAAGATAAAAAAGTGGCTTCTGAATTAACCGTATCCTTGTTTCAAGCAGGCCAAAAAATAGATGTCAGTGGGACTACAAAAGGGCGGGGATTTGCAGGCGTTATTAAGCGGCATAACTTTTCTTCACACGATGCTTCCCATGGGAACTCATTATCCCATCGTGTTCCAGGATCTATTGGACAAAGAACAACGCCAGGGCGAGTCATGAAAGGTAAAAAATTACCTGGACATATGGGAAATGTACGGCGTACCATTCAGTCTCTTGAAATAGTAGACGTGGATAAAGAGAACAATCTTCTGTTGATAAAAGGATCTGTTCCTGGTGCACCAGAGGGTGTGGTATTTGTACGTCCTGCAATAAAGCAGGGTAACAAACAAATAAAACCAGAATAGATTTTTAAGAGGCTGTTGCAATGGAACTTCCTGTTGTTGATTTAAATTCACAAAATCCCGCAAAAATTACTCAGGTGAATGATACGGTGTTTGGTGTGCCCTTTAACGAAGCCCTGGTTCACCAGGTTGTTACACAATATTTAACGAACCGACGTGCGGGGACTAAGGCTCAAAAGAGTCGGGCAATGGTGAGCGGCGGAGGCATAAAACCGTGGCGGCAAAAAGGTACGGGTAGGGCGCGAGCGGGCTCCATTCGAAGCCCTTTGTGGCGTAAAGGGGGGGTAACGTTTGCGGCGCAACCTAAAAGTTACCACACTAAAATTAACACCAAAATGTATAGGGGGGTCCTCCGGAGCATTTTTTCCGAACTCGTTCGGCAAAATAGAATAGTGGTTGTTGAAAACATGAATCTTCCTGATCATAAAACAAAAACACTTCTTCAAAGATTAAAATCTTTAGGGTTAGAACGAGCATTCATTGTGGTGGAATCCATTGAGAAAAATCTAGAATGGTCTTCTAGAAACTTATCTCATGTGGAAATAAATCGTGTTCGTGCGCTCGATTTGGCAAAGCTCATCCACTTTGAAAAAATACTCCTCACAGAGCCCGTGCTCCACTATTTAAATAAGGTGTTGGCATGATGCAGAATCGCCTATTACGGCTATTGCAATCCCCTCATCAAACTGAGAAAGCCGTGCAAGGGAATGCCAATAATCAGTACGTCTTTAAGGTGGAACAGAGGGCCACAAAAGAAACAGTTAAACAAGCGGTCGAACAGATTTTTAGTGTTCAGGTTTTTAAAGTACGTGTCGTAAACGTTAAAAGAAAACGGATAGAAAAATTTGGGCGTCTTAAAGGTTGGAAAAAAGGTTGGAAGAAGGTTTACGTCTCCTTAAAACCTGGACACGCCATAGAACTTTCAAAACTGGAATAAAATCCATGGTATTAGTTGCTGCAAAACCTACCTCTCCGGGGCGACGATTTGTTGTGAGGCCTCTTCGCTCTCATCTCCATAAAGGGGACCCCTTTCATGCTCTTTTAAAAGGTAAACGACAGAAAGGGGGCAGAAATAATAATGGGAGAATAACGGTCCGCCATCAGGGAGGGGGACACAAACAAAAGTACAGAACGATTGATTTTAAGCGCGATAAAATTGGGATTCCCGCACGAGTGGAAAGAATCGAATACGATCCAAATCGAACGGCACATATTGCCTTATTACTCTATCAGGATGGGGCTCGTTCTTACATTATCGCTCCGAACGGATTAGCGGTTGGAGATGAAGTTTCTTCTGGAGAAGGCGCTTCTATAAAAACAGGGAATGCTTTACTCCTTTCAGAAATTCCAGTAGGAAGTACAGTTCATTGTGTAGAATTTCGTCCTGGAAAAGGAGCTCAGCTCGCAAGAAGTGCAGGTTCTTCTGTTCAAATTCTTGCTCGAGAAGAAAAATATGTTATCGTGAGGCTTCGTTCTGGGGAACGACGAAAAGTGCTGGCGAACTGCAGAGCCACTATTGGAGAGGTGAGTAACAATGAACATAATCTTCGTTCTTTTGGTAAAGCGGGAGCTATACGTTGGAAAGGTATTCGTCCGACTGTAAGAGGTACAGCCATGAATCCGGTTGACCATCCGCACGGAGGCGGAGAGGGGCGTACCAAAGGGGGCAGGCACCCAGTTTCGCCATGGGGTGTGCCAACCAAGGGATATAAAACACGCAACAATAAGCGAACGGATAAAATGATTATTCATCATAGGTAGGACAATATGCCGCGTTCTGTAAAAAAAGGTCCATTTGTTGATCATCATCTCTTAAAGAAAGTGGAGGAGATGCTGGTGTCCAAAGGGAAAAAGCCTATTAAAACTTGGTCAAGAAGGTCGATGATTATTCCTGAAATGATTGGGCTTACACTTGCAGTACATAATGGTCGGCAGCATATACCGGTTTATATTTCTGAAAACATGGTAGGTCATAAATTGGGGGAGTTTTCGCCCACGAGGACTTTTAAAATACATTCTGGTGATAGAAAGGCGAAGGGGCCTACACCTCCTCCTTCTGGGTAAAGGTTTGTAAAAAAATGTACCCGTTCACCTACCCTCCATGAATAACAAAAAACTCGTCGTTGCGAGCCGTGCGAAGCACGGCGAAGCAATCCAGAATTAATGCCTGGATTGCTTCGGCTTGGCTAGCGCAGGCCTTGCAACGACGGAGAGGGGGTGGGTGAACGCTTACAAAAAATAACTTGGACATTTTATTTCTTTCGATCATTCAATGTAGGGTGCGCTTGCGCACCATGTAAAAAGCAAAATTGTTAAATCTGGGAGTTCCTTAGGTGGAAGTTATTGCAAAATTAAGAAATGCGCGAGTATCTGCACAAAAAGCAAGACTGGTTGCGAATATGGTGAGAGGGCTTCCTATTGAGCAAGCTGAAGCGCTTTTAGAATTTAGCCCAAAAAAAGCGGCAAGATTTGTAAAAAATGTGGTCAAGTCTGCTGCTGCAAATGCAGAGGATCGTTTTAGTGCAAATAAGAGTGAATTGAAAATTTCAAAGATCCTCGTGGATGAAGGTATTAAATCTAAAAGAGTCAGTCCTCGAGCAAAGGGAAGGGCGAATCGGATTGTGAAAAGATCTTGTCATATTCTGGTACAGGTATCGGATTGACATGCATAGGGTTTAAATAAACTATCGAAACGATATGGGACAAAAAGTTCATCCAATTGGGTTAAGACTCGGCATCATAAAAAATTGGTCATCTATTTGGTTTTCCAATAAATGGGATTATAAAAAACTTTTATTAAGCGACCTTAAAATTAGGAAGTACTTATTGAGTAGGTTAGCACATGCTGCGGTTAGCAAAATTCAAATTGAGCGGCCTTCGAATAATGTTATTGTAACTATATATACGGCACGGCCTGGCATAGTCATTGGAAAAAAGGGGGAAGATATTGACAAACTCAGAACTCATCTTGCCAGCCTTGCAAAGGTTCCTATTCAAATAAATATTGAAGAGGTTAGAAAACCTGAATTAGATGCAAAATTGGTGGCAGACAGTATTGCTCAGCAGCTTGAAAAACGGGTTATGTTTCGACGCGCGATGAAAAGGGCAGTACAGAGTGCCATGCGCCTGAATGTAAAGGGTATTAAGATTATTGTTTCAGGTAGGTTAGGGGGAACTGAAATTGCTCGCTCTGAGCGATATCACGAAGGGCGTGTACCTCTTCATACCTTAAGAGCAGACGTAGATTATGCTCTATCGGAAGCTGTCACTACCTATGGAGTTATTGGTGTAAAAGTGTGGATTTTTAAGGGTGAAATTATAGGGCACGATGAGGGTCGTGAGGCCCAGAAAGCCGTTGCTTAAGGGCTAACCATGCTGCAACCTAAAAAAACCAAATACCGTAAACAGTTTAAAGGTCGGAACCGGGGGTTAGCGTACACGGGTAACAAGATCAGTTTTGGTAAATTTGGACTAAAGGCTGTGGGAAGAGGGCAAATGACTGCACGGCAAATTGAGTCGGCGAGGCGAGCCATTACCCGGCATGTTAAAAGAGGAGGAAAGCTATGGATACGCGTCTTTCCAGATAAGCCGATCACCAAAAAGCCTCTTGAAGTAAGGCAAGGGAGTGGAAAAGGTAATGTTGAAGCTTGGGTTACCCCTATTGCCCCAGGTAAAGTGCTGTATGAGATAGACGGCGTAACTGAGGCGCTTGCAAAAGAGGCTTTGGCTTTAGCTTCGGCAAAGTTACCGTTTGATACGAAATTTGTAAGACGCACCATCATGTAGAGAGAATATAGGTTTATGAAAATTCAGGAGCTACGAAAACAGTCGTTTTTAGAGTTGAAAAACAAGGCTAAAGAGTTGTACCGCCAACAATTTCAGTTTCGTATTAAGGCGGGGGATGGTGAGGAGGTGCGTACCCATCTTCACCGAGAGATGCGAAGAGATTTGGCTCGCATTAAAACTCTTGAAAGAGAACTTCACATGAAAGCGAATAAGGGCGGGCAAGCATGACGGTACATACTTTAGTTGGGGTCGTTACAAGCGACAAAATGAACAAAACAAGAGTGGTGGCTGTGACACGTTACGTAAAACATCCTCTGTATGGAAAAACCATTAAAAAAACAACAAAATTATACGTTCATGATGAAGAGAATGCGTGTAAGAGTGGTGATTGTGTTATGGTTCAAGAAAGTCGACCAATTTCCAAGACAAAAACTTGGACGTTTGTAAAAAAAGTAAGCAAGCAGTAATAGGTTTCTTTAAATATGGAAAAGCAATGATTCAGGTACAAACAGAATTAGAAGTAGCGGACAACAGTGGTGCGCGTCGAGTAGAGTGCATTAAAGTATTAGGGGGGAGTCGTCGTCGTTACGCGAACATTGGGGATGTAATTAAAGTGAGTGTGAAAGATGCTATTGCCCATGGCAAAACTAAAAAAGGAGAGGTATTAAACGCGATAGTTGTTCGAACCAGAAAGGGAGTAAGGCGTATGGATGGATCTCTTGTCCGTTTTGACACCAATGCAGCCGTTTTGTTAAATGCGCAATTGGCGCCTATTGGCACGCGTATTTTTGGCCCTGTGACACGAGAACTCCGAAACGAGCAATTTATGAAAATTATTTCTCTTGCGCCAGAGGTGATATGAACCGCATTAAAAAAGGCGATCAGGTTATTGTTATTCGTGGAAAAGATAAGGGCCGTGAAGGCAAAGTGTTAGAAGTACTTCCACATAAAAATCTTTTACGTGTAGAAGGGGTTAACCTGATACATAAATGTAGGAAGCCTAATCCTAAACAGAATTTGAAGGGTGGAATATTCAAAAAGGAGGCATTGATAAATGCTTCTTCTGCCATGTTATTAAACCCTGTGACGCACAAAGCGGACCGAATTGGGGTTAAGACTTTAGAAGATGGACAGAAGGTTCGTTACTTTAAATCTAACAAAGAAGTTGTTGATATTTAGAAAAAAGACATGACAAGACTTTTAAAAACATACCAAACACAAGTTATACCTCACCTCATGAAACAATTTGGGTATACCTCTTTCATGCAAGCGCCAAAAGTAAAAAAAATAACGTTGAATATAGGGATGGGTGAGGGTGCGCGAGATAAGAAAAAAATGGAAGCAGCGTTTTCGGATTTGATGATGATATCGGGTCAAAAACCCGTTCGAACCACAGCAAAAAAAGCCATTGCAAATTTTAAAATTCGAAAAGGATGGCCGTTGGGGTGCAAAGTTACCTTGCGCAAAAAAAGAATGTATGAATTTTTAGACCGGTTAATTAACATTGTATTACCACGAGTTCGAGACTTTAGAGGCTTGAGCTCTCGCTCTTTTGATGGCTTTGGTAACTATAGCTTTGGTGTGAAGGAGCAGATTATTTTTCCAGAAATTAACTATGACAAAATCGATGCGATTCGAGGGTTGGATGTTACGATTACCACGACCGCTAATACGGACAAAGAAGCGCGTGCTTTATTAGAGGCGTTTAACTTCCCATTTAGAACTTAAGTTTATTAGGAGAATAATTTTTATGGCACGCACCTCAGTGATTGAACGCCAGTTAAAAAGAGAAAAATTGGTTGCAAAATATAAGGAAAAAAGACTTAAACTTAAATTGATTTTAAGAGATTTAACTTTAACCCCTGAAGAACGGATGAGTGCGGAAGCGAAATTTCAAAAATTGCCGAGAGACTCTAGCCCTGTGAGGTTGCGTAACCGTTGTGCCGAGACAGGTCGTGGAAGAGGATATTATCGTAAGTTTGGTCTTTCCAGAACTAAAGTTCGGGAAGCGGGTATGCGGGGAGAGATCCCTGGTTTAGTAAAGGCGAGTTGGTAAAAACCATGAATGTACAAGATCCCATTGCAGACATGCTGACACGAATTAGAAATGCTATACAGGCTCGTCATCGGACAGTCAGCATTTCCTTTTCCAAGCAAAATGCTCATATTGCGAAAGTATTAGCGGAAAGTGGATATATTCTTTCTTTTTCTCAAGTCAAAGATCTTGAAGGTCGACCGTGCTTTGTGATCAATTTGAAATATCAAGGCGGACAGTCTGTTATTAAGCATCTCAAGCGAATTAGCAAACCGAGTTTGCGGGTATATAAATCCTGTCAGCAACTGGCTAAAAAAATGTCGGGTGGGCTCGGTGCACAAATTGTCTCCACTCCTAAAGGGATCATGTTAGATAGGGAAGCTAGGCGGGAAAGAGTGGGTGGCGAAGTTTTGTGTGAAATTATTTAAAGGAGTGAACGGTGGGTGAAAGAATAGCTCAAAAACCGATTACGATACCGCAAGGAGTGGTGGTACAAGTTGAAGATTTTCGGGTTTCGGTAAAAGGTAAAAAAGGAGAGCAGGCGATACCGATCTCTCCTCATGTCGCTGTTGTTTCCGAGGAAGGAGTTTTAAAAGTATCTCTCAAAGGCACCCATCCAAAAGCTAAAGCCATAGCAGGAACGACGCGGTCAATTTTGCAGAACATGGTGCAAGGGGTAACAGAAGGATTTTCTAAAAAGCTAGAGTTAGTTGGTATTGGCTATCGCGCGCAAGCGAAGAACACGATTTTAGATTTGAGTGTGGGATATTCTCACCCGATTCAGGTGAAAGGCGAAAAGGGAATTACCTTTGAAACGCCTTCGCAGACGGAGATTTTTGTAAAGGGTCCTGATAAACAGTTGGTTGGGCAGACGGCAGCGATGATTCGCCACTTTCGACCCCCTGAACCGTATAAAGGAAAAGGGATCCGCTATGCGGGGGAAGTCATTCGAATGAAAGAAACCAAGAAAAAATGAAAATTAAAAATCCAAAATGGGCAGCGAGGAAACGGCGTTCAAAAAAGATGCGAGCGCGCATACAAATGCAACAGATTTCCTGCCTTTGTGTTTTTCGGAGTGCTCGGCATATTTATGCGCAGATCAGGGTAAATGGAAAAATAGTTGCGGGGACGTCCACCGTGCAGAAAGCTATAAAAAACGGACTTAAAAACACAGGAAATATAACAGCAGCCGTAGAGGTTGGAAAAGCGATTGCTGAGAAAGCGAAAGCTTTAAATATTATGAAAATCACATTTGACCGTTCGGGTTATGCATATCATGGGCGAATAAAGGCGTTGGCTGATGCGGCGCGCGAACAGGGTCTTCAATTTTAAGGGGCTGTATGGAACTTGTCGAACAAAACTCACCATCAGAATGGATTGAAAAATTAGTTTCCGTTAAACGTGTTGCAAAGGTAGTCAAGGGAGGGAGGATTTTTAGTTTTTCTGCACTCACGGTTGTTGGGGATGGGAAAGGCCGTATAGGCTTTGGAAAAGGCAAAGCGCGGGAAGTTCCTGCTGCAATTCAAAAAGCATTAGCAAGAGCCAAACGAAACATATTAACCGTACCGCTTAAAGAGAAAACACTCTGCCATTCTATGGTGGCCAAACATGGTGCAACAAAAGTGTTTATGAAACCTGCATCGTTAGGAACGGGTATTATTGCAGGGGGCGCTATGCGTGCGATTTTTGAAGTGATGGGGGTGCGGAATGTATTGGCAAAATGCTATGGTTCAAGAAGTGCGGTGAATGTCATTAGAGCGACATTAAAGGGATTGTCCAATATGGAATCGCATGGAATGGTGGTTAAAAGAAGAGAAAGAACTGCTGGAAAGGGAGTAAGTCATGCATCTTAACACCCTGCGACCGGCAGCGGGTTCCAAAAAACGCCCTGTGCGGGTAGGGAGAGGAACAGGGTGTGGAAACGGCAAAACGTGTGGTCGAGGGTACAATGGTCAGCACTCTCGTTCTGGAGGATATCAGAAAGTTGGGTTTGAGGGGGGGCAGATGCCTCTTCAAAGACGTTTACCGAAGTATGGATTTAAAGCATTAAAAGCGTTATATCGGACGGAAGTAAAGATAGGCGTACTGCAAGGTTTTTCTGAGGTTCCCATCACCCTAGAAGCGCTCAAAAAAGCAAATCTAATTAATCAAAATATTCGTGTGGTCAAAATCATTGCGGGGAGAGAAACATCGCTTTCAAAACCACTCATCTTGCAAGGATTTAAAGTGACGGAGCAAGTGAGGAAAATGATTGAAAAATCAGGCGGCGAGGTCAAAATGTAGGGTGCGCTTGCGCACCGGTTAGTTAGGTATTCTATTCACAGTCAATCATAAATGGCAAACGGCATCGACAAAAACCCTAAAGCGGGGAACACCAACTTAAAATTTGACTTAACTGAACTCAAAAGGCGTTTGTGGTTTGTACTCCTCGCAATAGTCATATTTCGCGTAGGAACTTTTATCCCTGTTCCAGGGATTGACCCTGTTGCATTAGCACGGTTATTTGATCAGCAGCAAAGCACCATTTTAGGGTTTTTCAATATGTTTTCTGGTGGAGCTTTAGAGCGTCTAAGTGTTTTTGCGATGGGAGTCATGCCATATATATCGGCATCTATTATCATGCAACTTTTGACAGTTGTATGGCCGACTTTGGAGCAGCTTAAAAAAGAAGGGGCAACAGGGCAGAAAAAAATCAATCAGTATACACGGTATGGCACTGTATTTTTAGCGAGCTTTCAATCTTTTGGAATTGCCTTGGCTTTAGCAAGACAAGGCGTTGTTTTAAATCCAGGGTTTAGTTTTTACTTTACCGCCGTTTTAACCTTGATGACGGGAACCATTTTTCTTATGTGGTTAGGTGAGCAAGTAACGCAGAGGGGGATAGGAAATGGAATATCTCTTCTTATTTTTGCCGGTATTGTTTCTGGATTTCCGAGTGCCGTTGCACTGGCTGTTGAACAAGCTCGGCAAGGGGAAATACAAGTCATTGTTTTGTTGTTGGTTGGGATAGCAACTCTGTTGGTGACGGGTTTTGTAGTGTTTGTGGAGCGAGCTCAGCGACGTATTACTGTGAATTATGCTAAAAGGCAACAGGGTCGAAAATTATATGCTGCACAAAAAAGTCATTTACCTTTAAAAATTAATATGTCAGGGGTTATTCCTCCTATTTTTGCTTCTAGTATTTTGTTGTTTCCGGGGACTTTAGGTCAGTGGTTTGGTCAAGCGAGTGGATTATCCTGGTTACAAGATATGAGTTTAATGTTGGCGCCTGGTCAGCCTCTTTATGTCTTGTTATTTGCGCTAGGGATTGTTTTCTTTTGTTTTTTTTATACTGCTGTTGTTTTTAACCCACAAGATACGGCAGATAATTTAAAACGAAGTGGTGCTTTTATTCCTGGAATTAGGCCAGGGGAGCAAACCTCTAAGCATATCGATGAGATCATGACACGGCTCACGATGGTGGGGGCTATTTATGTAACGGCGGTATGTTTGCTCCCTCAGTTTTTGGTGATGGGAACGGGGGTTTCTTTTCGATTTGGAGGAACTTCTTTGCTGATAGTAGTGGTGGTTGTGATGGAGTTTATGGCACAATTGCAGTCTTATGTTTTGTACACGCAGTATGGAGCACTCATGCAAAAAGCAAAGCTCGTCAATCGTTAGGAATTTTATACTATGAAAGTAAGGGCTTCCGTTAAAAAAATATGTCGAGACTGTAAGGTTGTCAGAAGAAAAGGGGTGGTGCGTATTGTATGTACCAATCCAAAACATAAACAAAGACAGGGGTAATAAAGAATGGCACGTATTGCAGGTGTAAATATTCCCAATCAAAAGCATGCAGTAATAGCCATTCAATCGATTTATGGAATTGGGCATTCTAAAGCAAGAGCCATTTGTAAAGAGGCGGATATCACACCTTCTATTAAAGTGAAAGATCTATCAGAAGTCGATTTAGAAAAATTAAGGGGCGAAGTGGGCAAGCATGTGGTGGAAGGTGAGCTCAGAAGAAAAGTCGCAATGAGCATTAAGCGATTAATTGACTTGGGATGTTATCGGGGGATACGGCATCGCAGGGGATTGCCTGTTCGGGGGCAAAGGACTCGGACGAATGCAAGAACGAGAAAGGGGCCCAGGCGTTCTCTAACTGCAAAAAAGCCAGTTTAAGGTAACTATAAATATTATGACAACAGAAACGACAACAGCAACAGACAATACAACACCACCTACACCGGGTGTTACCAAAGCGCCTCCAGCAAAGAAAAAAGCCAAAAAGCATATTCCGGATGGTATTGCTTATATACAAGCTTCTTTTAATAACACCATTGTCACAGTGACAGATAAAGAAGGTAATACTTTAGCCTGGGCAAGCGCGGGAAGTTCAGGGTTTAAGGGGGCTCGTAAAAGTACGCCATATGCTGCTCAGGTAGCAACAGAAAGGTTAGTTGAAAAGCTTTCCGCATATGGTGTTAGGAACTTAGAAGTATTGGTGACAGGGCCAGGCGGAGGAAGGGAATCGGTTGTGCGCGCTTTTCATGCGAGGGGGATAAAAATCACAACTTTATCGGATATCACTCCTCTTCCTCATAATGGGTGTAGAGCGCCTAAAAGGCGCCGTGTATAAGGCAAACTATTTATGGCAAGATATTTAGGACCAAAATGTAAACTTTCGAGAAGAGAAAAGACAGACTTATTTTTAAAAAGCGGCATACGTCCGATTGATACAAAATGCAAGTTTACCTCCCCTCCGGGTGAGCAGGGAACCAAACGTCAGCGTGTAACGGACTATAGTGTTCAGCTTCGCGAAAAGCAAAAATTTAAGCGTTTATATGGTGTTTTAGAAAGGCAATTTCGCAATTATTATCGAAAGGCTTCTTCTACAAAGGGCGCGACGGGGGAGGCAATTTTAAAGATGTTGGAACGTCGGTTAGATAATGTTGTTTATAGAATGGGTTTTGCTTCAACGCGTGCTGAAGCAAGGCAACTGGTCAAACATAGGGCGATAGAAGTCAACGAAAAATGCGTTAATATTCCTTCTTATTCTGTGAGTCCAAATGATAAAGTGTCTGTTCGAGAAAAGAGCAAAAATCAGCTTCGTATCCAGGCGGCGTTAGAATTGGCAAAAAACAGAGAGAGCCCAATATGGCTAGAGGTCCATCCAAGCCACATGCAAGGAACATTTAAATATGTGCCTGCTCGCTCTGAAATGTCTCCAGATTTGAACGAAAACTTGATTGTAGAACTCTATTCCAAATAAAGGGCAACGAATATGCAATCTTCCATAGAACATTTTTTAAAGCCGAAATTAGCGGACATTCAAGCGCAAGGCAGAGATCACTATAAGATAATACTTGAGCCTTTTGAGAGGGGCTTTGGGCATACACTCGGAACCGCTTTGCGTCGAGTGCTCCTTTCTTCAATGCCGGGATGTGCCATCGTAGAAGTTAAAATTGAAGGGGTATTGCATGAATATGCGACTCTGGAAGGGGTTGAGGAAGATGTCATTGATATTTTGTTGAATTTAAAAGGAGTAGTTGTAAAACTTAAAGGAAAAGGAGAGGCCACCTTAAAGATAGCCAAGAAGGGTGCGGGTGTAGTGACAGCTGCTGACATAGAGCATGATGCCGATGTAGAGATCATAAATCCCTCTCATGAAATTGCGCATCTTTCTTCTTCTGGAGCGCTCAAAATGACGCTGAAAGCAGTGCTGGGGAGAGGATACGAACCAGCCAGTCAAAGAGTTCGGGAAGAGGACACCCAAAAATCCATTGGCGTTTTGCAGCTGGATGCATCGTATAGTCCCGTGCTTAAAGTCGTCTATCAAGTGGAAACGGCTAGGGTGAAACAGAGGGCGGATCTCGATAAATTAGTTATTGAGCTTGAAACGAATGGAAGCATTGACCCAGAAGAAGCATTAAGACAAGGAGCGATTATTTTGTGTGAGCAACTTGCCATTTTTTCAGATTTAAAAGGTGAATCACAACTGCAGGCTATGGATAAAGTTCCCCAGTTTGATCCAGTTCTTTCTCGTTCTGTAGACGATTTGGAATTAACCGTGCGGTCGGCAAACTGTTTAAAGGCAGAAGATGTTCATTATATTGGCGAGCTTATTCAAAAAACAGAACAGCAGTTATTAAAAACTCCAAATTTGGGTAGAAAATCGTTGACGGAAATTAAAAATATTTTAACAAATCGAGGCTTAAGTTTAGGGACGCGCTTAGAGGATTGGAAAAGACCGGATGAAAAATTAGCTGAGAAACCAAGCTAGGGCAAGTATAAAATGAGACATCGAAAAACGGGTCGTAAACTGAATCGCACGAGTAGCCATAGAAGCCGGATGTTTTGTAACATGGCGGTTTCATTGATTTTACACGAGCGGATCCGGACAACCCTTGCAAAAGGGAAGGAATTGAAAAAAGTCATAGAGCCATTGATTACGAAAGCTAAAATAAACACTTTAGCCAATCGTCGGCTTGTATTTTCCTCTTTGAGGGATAAGCTCGCGATAGTTAAACTCTTTGAACAAATAGCGCCTCGGTTCAACACGAGACCGGGTGGGTATCTTCGTATTTTAAAAGAGGGAATGAGGCCAGGGGACCGTGCTCCGGTTGCTATTGTTGAGCTTGTAGAAAGAGTGACTGAACCGGCAGTTACTGAAACTAACCCCGCAGTGTAAAAGCTGCAAAGGAAAATGCGCATCTTCTCTAAATTGTAGGGTGCACTTCTGCACCGTTCTTAAAATCAGCTTCTTGCCAGTGGTGCAAAAGAGCATCCTAACTGCTTTATTTGTCTTGCAGGTAGAAATAAGACACACTGATAAGCATGAAAGCAATTCAAACAAATATTCAATTTTTCGTGGATACCCATGTATACAGCGACGCTACTCGTAGAGAGAAAAGGGTATGAATTCAAATCAGAATGCTGTTCTACTTCACGGTGAGGTCGTCACAGAACTTCCGAAGGACCTTTTTATTCCTCAGAATTTTCTGACCGTAAAGGTAGATCCTTTTTTAGGGCCTCTTGACCTTTTGCTGTATTTGATTCGACGGCAGAATCTCGATATCACAGAGATCTCAGTCGCGAGTGTGTGTGAACAATACATGGCGTATATTCAAGTGATGAAAGGTGATTTGGAGCTGATTGCTCAATATCTTGTTATCGCTGCGACACTGGCGGAAATAAAATCCCGGGTGTTACTGCCGAAACCGCTTATGCTGGATAGTGAAGAGCCCGATCCGAGTTCTTTCCTCATTCAACAACTCGTTGAATATGAGCGTCTCAAAATAGCGGCAGAAGGGCTTGATGGGTTACCCAGAATGGATCGAGATCTCTTTCCTGTTTCTCTAGAGCATCCTTCTTCGTTTCAAACGGTATGGGTAGAAAAAATCCATTTAAAACCTGAACAGCTTATCCATTCCTTTTCGGAGCTTATGAAGCGCACCACTTACGCCTCCCATCATTTTATTCAGAGAGAATTTTTGTCTGTCCGGGAACGCATGACCAAAATACTAAATCTCATCAAGAGAAAAGCGAAAGTTTATTTTCATGAGTTCCTCGATGCGAAACAAGGAACCATGGGCGTTGTGGTGACTTTACTGGCACTTTTAGAACTGATGAAAATGACACCTCTAGAGGTAGAAGAAGGGCGTGGGGATCTGATTGTTTTCCGTGGGGATCTGCGAAATGTTTGAACGACGAAAGCAATTATTAGAAGCGTTACTTTTAACGGCTCAAGAGCCATTATCCATGAAACAGCTGATGCAACTTTTTGAGGTTCCCGCGTGTCCAACCGCTCGCGAGCTGGACGAACTTCTCACTCAATTAGCGGATGAGTGTAGCGACCGGGGTATCGAGCTAAAAGAAGTGGGAGGGGGGTATCGCTTTCAGGTAAAACCGGTATACTCGGAAGCCGTCAGAAAGTTTTGGGCAAGTAAGCCTTTGAAGTTTTCTCGCGCCTTACTGGAAACCTTATCCCTTGTGGCTTATCGTCAGCCCATTACACGAGCTGAAATAGAAATAATCCGAGGTGTCAGCGATTCCAGCCCACTCTTAAAAACATTATTAGAAAAAGAATGGATAGAAGTGATTGGGCGCCGCGAAGTGCCGGGGCGTCCCCTTTTATATGGTACAACGGCAACCTTTCTTTCCCATTTTAATTTAAAGAGCCTTGAAGAATTGCCGCCTTACCCTGAAAAAAAATCATCCAATCATGATACCAGCCAAACAAGCGGTGATGCAGGAGGCAAAGGCTCCAGCGAACATAGCCCGGACCCCCAACTCTGCGAGATCATGCCTACGCCCGGGAGCTAAAGCACCGAGCCCTCCCAGCTGAATACCGATAGAACCAATATTTGCGAATCCACATAAAGCGTAAGTGGCGATGATGCGTGACCGTTCTGAAATCTCCCCAGTTTCTACTAGATCTTTTAAATTGAGGTAGGCCACAAACTCATTAATCATGAGCTTGGTTCCGAGTAAATTGCCTATTTCGGTTGCATCTTTCCATTCTATGCCGAGGAGATAAGCAAAAGGCGAAAGGAGCTTACCCACAATAAAAGAAAGACTTAGGTGTGGCATATGGAACCATCCTCCTAGAGCACCTAAAAAGATATTAACCAGTGCAACCAAACTTATGAATGCAATGACCATCGCGGCAATATTCAAGGAAAGGTGCATGCCGGTTAATGCGCCTCTTGTCGCCGCATCAATCACATTACGGTATTCTTCTTTATCGATAGCAATATCCGTTATCGTCTGAGGTGCTTCCGTTTCAGGCACAAATATTTTCGAAAGAAGAAGAGCTGCGGGCGCTGCCATAATACTTGCGGCAAGCAGATGGCCGGCTACATTCGGGATGCCTGGAGAGAGAAACCCCACATAGGCGGCCATTACGCTACCTGCGATAGTTGCGAACCCTGATGTCATCACAACCATAAGTTCAGATTTTGTCATAGAAGCGAGATAGGGCTTAACGATAAGAGGGGCCTCCGTTTGGCCTACAAAGATATTAGAAGCGGCTACCAGAGATTCTGCTCCTGTCGTTTTCATCGTTTTTTCCATCACTTTTGAAATGACTTGGATGATCCGCTGCATAATTCCCAGGTGATACAGCACGGCCATTAGAGAAGCAAAAAATATGATGGTGGGGAGTACTCGGAAAGCAAAGGTAAACCCTGTTTGGACAATAAAATTGGCGTTTTCGATAAGATGACCTTCAGGCGTTTTTTCCATTACTGGAAAGGAGAGGTTGATAAATTTTCCAAATATAAAACCAGCCCCTGCTTCTGCAGAATTCAAAATAGCAACGATAACATTGCTTAAGTATTCAAAAATATGGCGACCGAAGCTCGTTTTAAGTATCACCAGCATAAAGGTGATTTGTAGACCAAACCCCCAGAACACGGTACGCCAGGGAATATTTTTACGGGAAGTGCTAAAGAAATAAGCGATTGCGAGAATAACACCAATACCGACGAGTCCAATGGTACGTTCCATAGAATGTCTCCTTTATTCTGCGTTCAATCCGTTTAAGAAGCGCTCATGTTATCAGACCTTTAGGATGATGTGGAGGGCTCCCTGGTTACGCTTCAGGAATGACTTGCTGAGATCCGCTGTAGGGTAAGGAGAACTCCACCCGAGATCCTTTTCCTTCCCAGCTCTTAAAGAATACTTTTCCACCGTGTGACCGGATAATGCCTTCGGCAATAGAAAACCCTAAACCCATTCCCCCCTTTTTTGTGCTGTAAAAAGGTTGAAAGAGTTTTGGGATGAGCTCTTCAGGTACCCCTTTTCCTGTATCTTCAATGAATACTTCTACCGTTTGCGCTTTTCGGTGGGAATGTGCTGAAACTTTTAAGGTTCCGCCTTCGGGCATGGCATCGAGTGCATTGAGAAAATAATTGACGATGGCTTGCAGTAGGCGTTTTTGGTCGAGCACGCAATGGTGCAATTTTTTTGAGATCTCGGTCTCAAAGCGCACCTGCTGCTGCTTCGCTCGTCCACGAATCAAAGAAAGGGCTTCTTCAAGAATGGGTTTTAATGGTCGAAGTTCGAAGTGAATTTGTTGAGGTTTAGCAAAGTCGAGAAGCCCTTGGATCACACGATTCGCTGCTTCGGCACCACTTAGAATTGCGGTGATGCTTTCCTGCAAGTCCTCATTGTTATCGTTAGTGCTAAAACAATATTGTGCATTAGACTGAATGATAGCGAGTGGATTGCGGACTTCATGTGCGATACCCGCTGCCAATGCGGCTGTGATTCTGCCTCTTTCGGCTTCAACCAGTTCTTCTTTGATCCGCATGATCTCTGTGAGGTCGTGGTAAAACTCAGCAACCCCTGTCACGTTCCCAGAGCCATCTTTTGCGGGATAACAATTAATTTGATACCCATAGTTTTCTGCATTTGGTCTTGTTTCGAGGAGTCCCATTCGCGTTGTTTTAAGACTAGTCGTAAACGTTTGACTGGCCGTACATCCCGGACAGATCGTTTGTCGGCCGTGGAGTTTCCAATAACAAAATTCCCCGATAAATTCCTGATAAGATTTAGTGTCATAGATCTTTAATAGGGTATTGTTGACCCGCCGGATTTTAAAATCTTTGTCAATCATGACAATGAGATCATCCATTTCATCAAAAATGGTCAAAAGCTCCTGACGACTGTTTATAATCTTTTGTTCTAAGTCCTTGTCCTCTGTAACATCCTGGAAAAGAAAAAGTATTTGAGAGTGGCCAGCGAATGAAAGTGTTCGCGTAAAAACGTAAAAGACCTTTTTCCCAATACGGCGAAAGTTTCCCTCCAGAGTTTTGGGGTTCCTTTTTGCTAGGAAGTTTGAATTAATACTCTCGGCAGGGGTGCCAAAAACCATAGAAAGATTTTTACCTTCTAGGTTATTGCTGCCCAAGTGGAAGAAGCGACAAAACGCATCGTTTGCCTTGGTAATGGTTAAGCGTTTGTCACAGAGAAGAAAGGGAAGTGGGAGGAGTTCGACGATTTTCGTCATCGACATAACGTTTTACCCTGCTATTTCATTCTCGATGCTTCCACGGAATGGGAAGCGGCAAATCACATACTGTACCTTAATGTCTGTCGGTAATACCTCATCCACACGATGGAGTAAGCCCACAAAAAGGACACCGGTTTCGCCGGATTTCAATGTCGCAGCGATTCTATCACTCATCCATTTGTCGCGTTCTTTGAGTAGATTCTGACTGTCCTTCTCATATTCATGCATTAGTTTCTCCCGTTCTTTATGCTTTTTACAGTGCATGATTTGTTTTAAGTGATTATATTCTCTTATGAGAAGGTCTGGGTTTTCTGTTCCGACGAGCATTCCACCTTGGTGCATCATCCATTGAATAAGTTTATGATTGGGGCTCTCTTTTGCTGCCAATTCAGTGATAATTTCTTTTTCCTTTCCACACATCGGAAGCCCATCCTGATATATTTTTACTCTAGGGTAAGGCAGTTTTAACTTTAAGAGTTTCCGCCGGATTTCTTTCCACATCGTATGGATTTTTTCAAGATGTTCATGCCATTCTGCCTCACCAAATTTTTGGATGTACTTGTCCTGCATCGCGTCTGCTAGCGTACCCATATCACTTTTAGTATGGAGAATCGGAATGTAAATGAGGCGTCTTTTTCCTTCTTCCAGTTCAGTTTCTAAGATTGAAGAAACAATTGACTTCAGTTCCTTGAGGTCAAAGGGTTTGGTGAGGTAATCCGCTACCCCCAGGCGCATGGCCTCACGTGCAGAAGAGAGACTTCCATAAGCGGTTATGATGACAATGGGAAGAGGAACTTTAGCGCCTTTGCCGCAGATTTTTTTCAAAACCTCAAGCCCATCCATTCCGGGCATTTTCAAATCCAGTAGAATGAGATGAATGGGGCGTGTTTTGAAGATACGAAGCGCTTCTTCACCACTTGTGGCGGTCAGGGCTTCGTATCCCTCGTGGGTGAGCACTTTCTGGAGGATGCGACATAGATCTGGCTCATCATCGACAATAAGAATCGTTCGTTTATCTGACATATTCATTCGCCCGCATTTGAAGGTTCGATCAGTTCTTGCATCAATCCGTAGCGAGACATGGTTTCGACACTTGCGATGGCTGCATGGAGTGAAACCGCAATGAGGGGAACGCCAGCTAAAGAAATAATGAGATCGGCATTTAGGATGAGCCCCTTATCCAGAACTCGGTCTAAGAGATCCACTAACCCTGCTTGCCCTTTGCGTGTCGGTTTCATAGCTTAGCAAAGCTATAAGGAGGCCATGGGCCTGTAAAACGAACAAAAAAACCCTTGCCCTTAGCAATTTCCTCAAGAACCTTGTCCAGTTTTGGAACATCGTCTTTTGGCAGCAGGCAAGAAAGATTCATAAGCATCTGTCGAGGTGGTTTCTCTTTTCGTATGGTCTCTACGCGGATCTCTTTCACACCGTGCGAGATCTTGTCGTAAAATTCTCTGAAGATGTCTTCCGCAACTGCCTCCAATTTTTGTCTTAAGAGATTCTTTTTTTTGTGCTGAAGGAGATACTGAGTTCCCGTGCCTTTTTCCTGGATCTCTTTCTCGAGTTCTTTGAACTCTCTATCATTCCTGGTTATCTGGGATGCAATGAGATTGGGGTTCCAGGAGATTTGAATGCCGTATTCGGCTTTTCCTTTTAGCTTTTCAAGGAGTTTTTTTAAAGAGTCCTCCTCTTTGTTCATCCATTCCCTGAGATTTTTTAAACAGTGTGAGCCGGCCACGCTGCGCTTAGGCCGGCCTACGTTTGAAGCGGTCTCGCAGTTCTGTTCGAGATTTTTGGTGGCAGATTGAGCCTCTTTTGGAAGAACGAGGGTACTGAAACTAAAAGGAACCACGTTTCCAAACTTTTTCCAGGCATGGTCAACAACCGCTTGATGTGTGAGGACCGAGTTTTTGACCCATCGAGGATCTTCCGATAAAAAAGAAGCGTCACATTCTTGGACAACTGCCGCGAGCGAGTGGTTCAAAAAAGCAAACACCTTTCCACGATCAAGTCCATGAATGCGAAATGTTTGCTCCCGCCGCACTCTTGGTTTCCCTTTTTTTTTAGAGGCTTCTGTTATGCAGTAAAGATAGAGACTTTTTTTATTCATCGTTTTTATCTTATGTTTCTGAAACCGGATCTGTACCCGTATGAACCATCTGGTTGACCAGGTCATCCAGGCCTTCTCTAACAGACTGCACCGCTTGAGAAACGCCCTGTTCCTCTTTAATTTTTTCGATTGTCTTATCCAGTTCACTCAAAGCGGAGCCCAACCGCTCGATTTGGTCATGTGTCAAGCTTCCATTTTCCATTCGCTTCAGTGACTGGATCCGCAGCGTATCTCGGATCACCTCAACAATGGCGAGAACGAGACCCAAAAGTCCGTGTTTAAGTTCCTGATCGTTAATTTCTAACTTCATTTTTTCCCTTTTCCAAATCTTCGCTCCATTTCTTTTCGGATCTCCTGGATCCCACGACCAAAGACTTTCGACTTCTCTGCCTTTTTAAATAGACTCCCAATGCCGGGAAGGATCTTGTCCACCTTTTTCAAGACTTCATCAGAGGCTTCCGATTTCTTATCCTGTGGGGCGTCGCACTTCTCGGGATCATGGTTCATGGGGTTGGTAGAGTTTTGCCGGGATTACCCACTCTCATGTCGGAAGGAAAGGCTAACCCCCACTTTGCGGCAGTTTCAAATGAGGCTAATGCGGCCCGGAGCTTGATAGAGAGGAGTTCGGTATTGCACAGAGAAATCACAATATCCGCGTTAATCACAAGCCCCTTATCCAAAACGCGTTCTACGACATCTGCAAGGCTATCTCCAGTTGTTGCGTGTTGAAGGGGCATATTTTAAAGTTCCTCTCGTTCCTCTGTAGTGTAGCTTCGTTCCCTCGCTTCCGTCAGTCCATACTCGGTCACTTCAAGAGAGAGATCGAGCTTGACCGTATAAATATTCTTATCAAAAATGTGAGGGTATCCTATTTTTTTGAGATATTCGTTCAGTTCGGTAACCTCCACTTTTGCTTCCCATCCCTCCCCATCCTTTGCAATTTTGAGAAAGTGCAGGGCTTCTCGTTCCTTCCCAAGTTCTTTGGTAAAGAATTCTATTACTTTTTTTTGAGCCTCATGAATTCCTGGCATTACTTTCTCCTGGTTTTATAGTCCTTTTCGCCGGCCTACTTCCCCCCTTACCCCTTATCCCTTACCCCTTA
>JACQPQ010000031.1 GCA_016207405.1 Gammaproteobacteria bacterium
GGTGATAGGTGCGGCGGTCGATATGTTTATTTATCAAATTTTTCCTTTTTTGACCATAGAGGTATTGTATTTAATTGGTTTATCTTTACCGATTTGTTTTGGTTTCTTAAAATTACCTCGTCCTTTTAAAGCATTTTTGTGGGGTCTCATAATGTTTGGAGGTCCACTTTTGCAATTCTGGTTGGGATATAGTGCATATCCATCAGAATATTATTTGACGGGACAGAAAACGGTTGATGTGGCTACTCAGTTTCCTATTTGGCATCAATGGTTGATTGATGGATGGTTTCCCATTTTCCCTTGGTTAGGCTATGCCTTATTCGGTGTATGGTTTGGATCTGAGCCTCAAAATTCTCGTATGACTGGGATTCTGGGGATAGTGGCTATCGTGTTTGGGATTTGGGACTTTTGGTCTCATCCCGGCCCTCTTTATGTCAGAGCAGGGTATAGCGAATTATTTTATCCGCCTACGTCTTGGTACGTCTGCGTTTCCTTGGGTACTGTCCTGCTCTTATTTGCGTGTGTGAAAAGCTTCCCAAGATTTTTCTTACCTTGTTTATGGGGCACATTAGGGCGGCATTCATTATTTTTATATGTGTTTCATCTGGCAGTGGGTCAATATGTGGTGAGCCGCATTTGGCAAGGGCTTTCCCTCTTACCTTTTCTGTTGGTCTATGGAGGAGGCGTGCTCGTGTTTTGGGGAGCGTGCTGGGGATTAGAGCGTTGGAAGAGAACCGCTTTGCATTCTTAGAGTTTCCGATTATGATCTCGGGCCTGTGATATGCTTTTATAAAATTTGTCTGGAGGAGAACCGATTATGCCAACTGTGCGAGTGAGAGAAACTGAACCTTTTGAAGTTGCGCTCCGGCGTTTTAAGCGTTCTTGCGAAAAAGCAGGGATTTTAGCCGAAGTTCGGCGACGAGAGTTTCACGAAAAGCCTACAACAAAGCGAAAACGCAGGATGGCCGCAGCAGTCAAAAGGCAACAGAAGAGGAGATATCACAGTGGGTTGTACTATGAACCCACCCCGCTTGAATAGTAACGGAGTTTGTAGGATTACGGTTTTGGACGCCAAAGCCCTTTCGACTAGCGGGCGAGTTCAGTTTGTGGATATTCGAGACGAAGCTTCCTATCAATCCTGCCACATCGAAAACGCCATTCATCTGGATGAACACTCTCTTCCTCATTTCTTAGCAGGCAGTGATAGAGCGATCCCTCTCATCGTTTACTGCCAGCATGGCATAGCGAGTGTAGATGCAGCATATTATTTGGCACAGCAAGGATACGAAACGGTTTATAGCTTAGAAGGTGGAATTGAAAACTGGCAAAAATGGTAACTTCTCTAAATTGTAGGGTGGACAAAGCTCGCGTTTTTTGCGAGCGGTCCACCATTACAAAAATCGCTCTAAATCTTGAGCAGACTGTGGTTTCCCGAACTCATCGCCTGCAAGCAAAAGATGTTTTTTCTCTTTGAGGGGTGCGAGGAGAGCTGGGGTATCCACTTCATGGACGAGCAGTGTCAGCGAGAAGAGATCCACAAAGTTCCAGAATGCGCGCATCCATTTTTCGTCTTGCCCAGATCTTTCTTGCAAGTGATGTGCGCTTACTTTTAATCCTGCCAAAGAGGGATATTTTTTTAGAAGGGCTAGGGCGAGCCCTTTTCCAGTATCTTTTAGAAAGAGTGGGGCTTGGACCGAAGTAGGGAACCTATTTTCTTCACTATTGGATTCTTCAACTTCAAATGCAAAAGGAAGCGCTCTCAAATCCAAATGTTTAAGAAGCAGAGTCATGATGGGATCTTCATGCCAGGGAGTCAGCGAAAACAGTAAGGCAGGTGGCAACTGAACATTATGCGTCTGCCAAGCGCAATAATCACAACGTGCTTGCTTCAGCATCCACTCCACAAAAGGGAGGGAAAGTCTCCTTGTTTTAAGATCGGATAAAAAAACATGAAGAGGCAGAAGGCCTTTTTCTGAATGGTTCCAAAAAGGAAGCACTTCAACGCCCCAGAGGGTTTTCGTTTCTCCTTGAACTATCGGCTGATAAAAAAGTTGGAACTCTTCATTTTTAAAAGCATAGCGTAGTCGCTTTTCTGCCTCCAGATCTTGATGTGCAATTTGAGTGAGGTTGGGTTGATAAAATTCATAGCTATTTTTTCCGTGTTGCTTGGCATGGTATTTGGCAGCACGCGCTTTTTTTATCAAGTCTTCTGAAGTTTCTGCATCTTCTGGAAAAATCGCAATACCCATACCGACGCCTAAGAAAAATTCTCTGCCGCTCACCTGCAAGGGCTGTTTTAGATTTTCAAGCATTTTTTCAGCCACGGTAAGCGCAGACTGAATTTTAGTCTCCGTTTGGGTGAGGGTCATAATCACAGCAAATTCAGGATGGTTGGTGATGGCCAAGGTATCTTCTTTTCGGCAGTTTTCTTTTAGGCGCTTGGCGATAGCCTTTAAAACCAAGTCGGCAACTGCCTGACCTTGTGACTCAGCAATGAGTTTAAAATAGAGGGGCTCTGCTAAGAGCAAAATCACCGTTTCTTTTCTACGGCTGGCTTTAAGAATAGCTTGTGAGAGGCGGTCCTCAAACAAGAGTTGATTCGGTAAGCCTGTTTCTCTGTCTTCTAGTGCAAGGCGCTCAATGTGCTGGCGAGCTTCTTCTAGGGCGGTGACATCCCGGATAATGCAGCGAAATCCTTTGTGTTTACCCAAGAGATCAATATTAGGTGCTAGGGTTATTTCTGCATAAAAAAGTGTCCCGTTGGCTTTGCGCATTTCAAAAGTGTCGGTTTGGGGTTCTTCTTGTGTCAGTAATTTTGCAAGGAGTTTCCGTGCTCTGAAGCGTTCGTTTTTAAAAAATAGATCAGGAATATCGATGCCATATTCACATTTTTCTTTGGAAAGCCCAAAAGTTTTAAGCGCAACCGGATTGGCATATCGAATTTTAAAGCTTGTGTCGAGTTCACAGACAATATTTTTCGACAGGCTACACATATCAAGAAATCGCTTCATGCTATTCGCGAGGTGTTGTCGTGTAAGGAGAATAAGATACAGTAAACCACCACTTGTGATCCCAAAGAGAGTACCCAAAAAAAACACGAGGGCTTTAAGTTGTTCGGGGTGAATAAGAAAAAGGATGGCAGGGGTAGCCAAAGAGATGAATACAACCACAAGGAGTGGGAAAACGATGAAATCTCTTCGTTTCAGTCTCATATATGAAGTGTAGTGTTTTTTAACGACAAGGGGGAAAAATCCCCCGTATACTGTTAGCTAGTCTAATTTAAAAAATCATTGTAATCAATGCATTATTAAATTACTCTTCATCTTCCTTATGAAGGATAAAACGAAGGATAAAACGCTAAAAATTTGTTTTGTGGGTGCCGTGTTCGTCCATATACTTTTTCTCCTCGTGGGTCGAGGTGGTAGCAAGACAAGCGAAACCCATTTAAATTCCTTGCCACCCCCTTTAAAAGTAGAATGGGTTTATCTTTCCCCTCACCCTAAGCCTCTCCCGCAAGCGGGAGAGGGAGCAATAAAGAAGATTCCGTATTCCTCACTGTCAAATTTTATTTCGTCGGATTCTGCGCTTACGCTTGAATCCGACCTACAAAACTACAAACTTCATCCTTTCCCCCTCACCCCCTATCATCTTCTATACTTAGACTACTGGAAGAAGAAAGTTGAAAAGATAGGGCGTTTCAATTACCCTGAAAAGGCAAAATTTTTGAGAAGTCCACCCATCGATCTTCTTGTCACGCTGGGTCAAGATGGGAGGGTGGTTCATACCACATTTTTACAGAGTTCTGGAGATGGCGTCATAGACCAAGTTATTTTAAATACGGTACAACTGGCTTCTCCTTTTTTACCTCCTCCTCGGAGTATGCAAAAAAAGGGATTGGAAGGAATTGAAATACTAACCCATTGGACGCTCACAACCACTGCATTTAATACACATATGGAATTTGTCGATGCCCGAAGATCAAAAATTTATTAATCTTGTAGACAGCTTTATTTTTGCCATGCCAGAGTTGGGCAGCCCTCTTTTTTATCGTTCGGTAGTGTACATCTGTGAACATACTGCTGAAGGTGCCATGGGGATTATCATTAACCGGCCGCTCGATATTCAGTTGAATAGCATTTTAGAGAAAATGCAGATCCCAATTACTGCTACCGATGTTTATAAACAACCTGTTTTTTTAGGAGGCCCTCTTCAAACTCAAAGGGGGTTTGTTTTGCACCATGGAGGAGTAGTGTGGCCGGATTCTGTTTTAATCAAAAATGATTTGTATATTACGTCGTCCAAGGAAATTCTGCAGGCTATTGCAAAAGCAGCCGGCCCTAAGCAAACTTTAGTTGCGTTGGGGTTTTCTGGTTGGGGGGCAGGGCAGTTGGAACAAGAGCTCTTAGATAATGCTTGGCTCTCGGTACCTGCAGATCCTAAAATTATTTTTGAGACGCCGGTTGAAAAGCGCTGGCAAGCCGCGGCAGCCTTACTCAAGATCGATGTAGCTTTTCTGACGGGTCAAATAGGGCATGCATGATGGAGGGCATGTATTTAGGATTCGATTTTGGTTTGAAGCGCCTCGGTGTTGCGGTAGGCCAAAAAATTACGGGTACGGCAAGGCCTTTGATGATTCTCTCTATGGCTAATGGTGTGCCGATTTGGGCAGAGGTTGAAAACTTATTCAAAGCCTGGCAGCCGGTTGCGGTTATCGTAGGAATGCCGCCAGACCACGGACGAGCAAAACACGAAGCATGGCAAGGTGAGGGGGTTCGTGCGGAGTGGGGAGTGGGGAGTGGGGAGTGCGGAATGCAGAAAGCATTGAATGTTTTTTCTCTTGAGCTGCATAAGCGATTTTTAAAACCTGTTTATTTGTGGGATGAACATTTGTCCACGCGAGAGGCACATAGTCAAATAGCAGAAAACGCCTTTCCGACTCGAAAGCAAATGAACCCTGTGGATGATATTTCTGCGCAGCTTATTTTAGAGAGCTGGCTAAAATGTAGGTCGGATTCAAGATTGTAGGGTGGACTTGCGCGTTCGCCCTGAGGAGGCGCGAGGCGCCGTCTCGAAGGGCGAGCGGTCCACCATGGTAGTGAGGGACAGCCATGAACCTAAAAGAACAGCTCGATTTGGATGCGCTGATCTATCAAATGGCGCAAGATTTAAAGGAGTATTTACGAAACCGTGACATTACTTCAAAAAGCGCCATGGTTGGGATCCACACGGGGGGGGTATGGGTTGCGGAAAAATTACATCATTTGTTAGGGTTGTCTTGCGCCCTTGGAGTTCTGGATATTTCTTTTTATCGAGATGATTTTACACGGGTAGGTTTACATCCTAAGGTAAAACCCTCTTCCCTTCCTTTTGATGTGAATGGCCGTTCGATTATTTTAGTGGACGATGTGATCCACACGGGGCGAACGATTCGTGCGGCGCTCAATGAAATTTTTGATTATGGAAGGCCGGATGCGGTTATTTTAACAGCGCTGATAGAGCGCGAGGGAAGGGAGCTTCCTATTCGGGCAGACATAACGGGTAAAAAAATGACTTTGGGGCGAGATGAATATGTCAAACTGTCGGGACCTAAGCCGCTAAAATTGACACGACATCAGGTGAATGAATAAGGAAAGCACTTCTATACAGTTTAATTCACAAGGGCGCCTTCAACATTTCTTAACCATTGAAGGGCTTCATAAGTCTCATATTCTTGAAATTTTAGATCTTGCAACTTCTTTTTTAACGGTTGGGAAAAGAGAGGTTAAGAAGGTGCCTCTTTTACGCGGCAAGACGGTTGTGAGTCTTTTCTTTGAAGCGAGTACGCGCACTCGAACGTCTTTTGAGTTAGCTGCGAAGCGCCTGTCTGCTGATCTCTTAAATATTCCTGTGGGTGCTTCGTCAACCCAAAAAGGGGAATCTTTATTAGATACCCTCAAGACTTTACAAGCCATGCACTCGGATATGTTTATTGTACGTCATCCCGGCAGTGGTGCCTCTCATTTTATTGCCCAGCATGTTGTTCCAGGGGTTGCGGTGATTAACGCAGGGGATGGTCGGCATGCGCATCCGACCCAAGCGATATTAGATCTACTGACCATTCGGCAGCACAAAAAAGATTTTAGCACGCTCTCAATGGCTATTGTTGGGGATGTGCTGCATTCGCGTGTGGCCCGTTCGATTCTTCAGGCGCTTAGAATTTTAGAGGTGCCTCATATCCGGGTTGTGGGGCCTCGAACGCTCATCCCAAAAGGAATAGAAGAATGGGGGGTTCATGTTTATGATTCACTGGAAGAGGGGCTCGTCGATGTAGATGTGATCATGATGTTAAGGCTTCAGAAGGAACGAATGCAGGGAGGGTTTTTGCCGAGCGAGCATGAATACTATCGTCATTATGGATTAACAGCGGAAAAACTTTCCTGTGCCAAACCGGATGTTATCGTGATGCATCCGGGGCCTATCAATCGGGGGGTAGAAATTGCCTCCGAAGTTGCTGACGGGCCGCACTCTGTAATTTTGCAGCAGGTAAGTAATGGCATTGCGGTCCGTATGGCGATTATGGCAATGGTATTAGGGCGAGTGGCGGAGGCGCCTATTCCATGACAACGCAATTATCCTCGAAATTTTCTACTCTCTTGAGGTTCTTTGGGGAGTATTTTCTCCTCTGGTGCTCGCCAAAATGTCCCTGCGCTCCTAGAATTTTTCAGGCCGCGCACAGTCGATGTCCTACCTCCAGTGCGCTAAAAATGCATCCTGCATTTTTACCTGAAAAATTCTACGTCGCTCGGGACATGCTCGCACAGGAGGAGAAAATACTCCCCAAAGAACCTCTTAAAAATTTCGTGGATCAGTCAGTATGACAACACTCACCATTTCCGGAGGTCGGTTGATTGATCCTGCTCAAGGGATAGATAATCTTTTAGATCTTTTTATTCAAAATGGAAAAATCGTTGGAATTGGAAAACCGCCAAAAGGTTTTAAAGCCAAAACGGTTATATCGGCTCGTCACCTTATTGTTTCACCCGGTCTTGTGGAACTTTCGGCAAGGCTTCGCGAGCCTGGATTAGAACAAAAAGCTTCTATAGGAACGGAAGTGGAAGCTGCGGCGTGTGGGGGCATTACCACTCTCTGTTATCCACCCGATACCGATCCGGTTATCGACACTCCTGCGGTTATGGAGCTTATTCAAAAACGCGCACAAAAAGAGGGCAAGGCACATCTGGTGATCTTGGGTGCATTGACACAAGGTTTAAAAGGAGAGTCTTTAAGTGAGATCTTAGCTTTAAAAACGGCGGGGTGTGTGGGGGTGACGAATGCGTGGGAGCCAGTTGTCGACTTGGAATTCTTGAGGCGCGCTTATCAGTATGCGGCAACCTTTCATTTAAAGATTTTTATCCAACCAGAGGATGTTTTTTTAAGTCGGCGTGGATCTGTGCATGAAGGATCGGTTTCGGCGCGTTTGGGGTTGATTGGCATTCCGAGCATAGCGGAGACTATTGCGCTCGCTACACACTTGGAGGTGATCCGCGAGACAGGCATTTCGGCGCACTTTGGTCGTTTGTCTTCAGGGGAGTCTATTCGCTTGATTCAAAAAGCCAGGCAAGCCGGGCTTCCCATTACGGCGGACGTGGCGGTACACCAGTTACATTTAACTGAAGCGGCGGTAGAAGGGTTTAACGCCTTTGCGCGCGTCAAGCCGCCTTTTCGGTTAGAGGCTGACCGCAAGCGCTTGCGGAAGGGAGTCGCAGGCGGTGTCATTCAGGCTATTTGTTCTGATCACCAGCCGCATGATTTTGCGGCCAAGACCCTCCCATTTGAACAAACGGAGCCTGGACTTTCTGGGCTTGAAACCTTGTTACCGTTAGCGTTGGATTTATATCATCAGAAAGAAATGAGTTTGTCGGAAGTCTTGGCCTGCCTGACTCATAAACCTGCTGAAATATTAGGTATTGCGGCGGGTCATTTAGCGGTTGGGATGCCAGCAGACATTTGCATCTTTGACCCCAATGCGAGTTGGCAGGTGGATGCTTCGTCTTTTAAAAGTGCAGGGCATAACACACCTTTTGAAGGGTGGAAGGTAAAAGGGCAAGTCAAAATGACTTTGTTCGAAGGAAAAGTCGTGCATATGCATATGTAGGGTGCGCTTGCGCACCGATACAAAATGTAGGATGCGCTTTGCGCACCATTACAAAAAAACGGCTAGAACAATGCCTAGCCGTTAAAGTGTTTCAAGGAGAAAGGTATATTCCCCGGCCCACCCGAAGGTGGGCGAATTTCCCGCCTAGCTTGCGACGCCGAAGAACGCCTGCCATTCGGCCAGCGTCTTCGCGGAGCGTTCGACCGTGTGAGGTTTGGGTTCCCCCACCACTCCGAGGAACCCGTGCGGCCGGGCTCTCTTGAGCTTCAGGAGGCCGTTCTCTTTCATATAGGCCTCCTTTTCTTTTGGTCCCCGCTTAACCGAGAGGTCAATGACCTTCTCGGCGAGCGAAGCCATTGCTTTGCGCTCTTCCGGGAGCTCGGTCATGTGAAACATTGACCAGTCCCGATGCCCGGCCCGGAGCTGGGCCGCGAACTTTGCATTGAGCTCAATGCAAAGTTCGAACAGCCTTTCCGCATCCGGGTTTATGGCCGCCGCCTCATTGGCAGCCCGCAGCCCCGCATTGGCCTGCTGGACATCAGGCCCCTGGGCGGCCCCGTCTCCCCCGTGCTCGCGGAGGGCCCTCAATAAATAAGCTTTCGTGCTTATTGTTAGGGCTTCGCAGGCGGCCCCCATCGCCTCGATCTGCTCAATTTGCCAGTTGGCTCTGGCGAGCAGATCGAGTTCAAGGGTGGTCCAAACAGCCCTTTTTTTGGGCGCCGCCTCGGTTTGAGCCATAGCCACCACGGGGTGGCGGGCCACAAGTTGGGTGGCTATCCAGTTAGCCGCCTTCGCGTGCTCCTTCGCGAAGGCCAGGTGACGGAGCGTGGCCTTTCCCACCGTTTCGGTGGTGGCCTTTTTAGGAAGCCCGCTGATGGCGAGCTGGTACCAGCTGTCCGCTGACTTCAGCTGGTCCAGCACCATCCCCGCGAGGGCGGAATCGGACTCCTCGGCGGAGTCCTGATAAGCCTCAAAGAGGCCTTGGGCTGAAGCCACCCGAAGGGCGGCCTGTTGGTCTTCAGCCTTCAGCGCCAGGGCGCCAAAGGCAAAAACCATGCAAAGCAAACAAGGTGCGTAAAAAATTCGGCGCATTGCTGCACCTCCTTTTTTTTTGACATGAGTAAGAATAGAAAACTGGTGCCGTAGCACCAGTTACGAACAGAAAGGAAATCGTTATCGTCGTTGTGCGCATTGTCATTGCGCGCCATGCATGACTTCTCCGTCGTTGCGAGCCGAGCCGTTAGGCGAAGGCGAAGCAATCCAGAGTCTATGTCTGGATTGCTTCGGCCCTTCGGGCCTCGCAACGACGAATTTTTTCGAGTGAAGCGAAGGCTCTCAAAAACTTACATTTTTTAAGAAGCTTCGTTTACACTCGAATCAATCATTAAGCAACTCCAATTTGCGAAGGGAAAATTAAATTGAAAGGAACCGCTTTCCGTAGTTACCTCTTAAGTGGTTCAACAAAGAGGATTTAAAACCAACTCTCTTCATGAAAGGGAGGCGCATCTTAAAAGGGAACACTCATGCTTGTCAATAGGTGGATTTTAAAAAAAATGCGGCCCACCGACTAAAGCTATACTTAAAGAAGAGAGGCAACGAATGTCAAAAACCTGGATACTGGTTGCAGAAAGCAGTCGAGCACGTATTTTTGAGCTTTGCAGGGTGAACGTTGCTCCCATGAGTGAGCGGTCCACCCCACTGCCCAACTCACTTAAAGAAGTCAGTGATTTTTCCAATCCAGGGGCACGGTTGCATGAGCGTGAATTGGGTGCAGATTTACCGGGCCGGGGGTTTTCGTGCAAAGGAGGAAGTAAGCATAGCTATGAACCGCCTCAGTCCCTCAAAGAGCAAGCGATCGAAAACTTCTCCAAACAACTGTGTGACCATATCGAAAATGCGTATTCCGTCCATCAATTTGAACGGCTTGTTCTTATTGCACCGCCAGATTTTTTAGGTTGCCTCAGAAAAAATCTTACGGAAGCCACTAAAAAACTCGTCATTCATGAAATCCAAAAGAATTTGGTACGGGAAGATCATAAAACTATTTTGCAACATCTTGAATTAGGATGAAGAAATTAGGATGAAGGATTTAAGAAGACGATGCGGAACCTTAAATCCTAAATCCTTCATTCTTCCAGACCAAATCCCACTTTAAGGGTCACTTGCCAATAAGCGACCTTGCCATTTTCGACATATCCGCGGGTGTTCGTCACTTCAAACCATCGAAGATCTCGAATGGTTTTATGCATACGCGTGATGGCATTTTGAACTGCCTGTTCTATGGACGTTTTCGAAGAACCGGTCATCTCTATAATTTTATAAACATGCTCAGTCACAGTGTTCTCCTCTTGTAGTAACTTTTATTTTTAGTATAGTTCTAATTAGGGATAAGGGATAAGGGATAAGGGATAAGTGAAAAGAGACAAGCTCACTTCCCCCTTATCCCTTATCCCTTACCCCTTACCCCTACTTCATGCACTCATCTCAAAAAACACCTCTGTACGAAAAGCATCTAGAAATGCGGGCTACCTTGGTGGACTTCACTGGATGGAGCCTGCCTTTGCATTATGGTTCCCAAATTGAAGAACACCATTATGTTCGACACGATGCTGGTATGTTTGATGTTTCCCATATGACGGTCGTAGATCTCCACCAAAAAGATGCTCAGTCTTTTCTTCGCAGAGTTTTAGCAAACGATGTGGCTCGCCTCGTTCATCCTGGGGATGCCCTCTACACCTGTATGTTGAATGCGAGGGGAGGCGTCCAGGATGACCTTATTGTCTACTGGCGAGGCGATTCAAACTACCGGCTGATTTTAAACGCGAGTACACGAGATAAAGACTTAGCACATTTGCGTGCGGAGGCTGTCCCCTTTCAGGTGGTCATCGAAGAACGACAAGACTTAGCGATGATAGCGATTCAGGGACCCCATGCCCGCGCAAAAACCTTATCTGTTTTTCCCCATTCTCTTCAGGAGAGTGCAAAAGAACTGGCTCGCTTTAAGAGCGGAGAGTGGCAGGACTTTTTTGTTGCACGAACCGGATATACCGGAGAAGATGGGTTTGAGATTTTGCTTCCAAGGAAGGAAGCGCCTTTTTTTTGGGATAAATTGAAAGCGGTAGGCGTTTTCCCTTGTGGACTGGGGGCTCGTGACACTTTAAGACTTGAAGCGGGAATGAACCTTTACGGCAATGATATGGATGAGTCTGTGACACCACTCGTTTCTAATCTAGAATGGACGGTTGCCTTTGTTCCTTTAGCCAGAGACTTTATTGGCAGAAAGGCGCTTATGCAGCAAAAAGAACAGGGTGTTTCACAAAAGATGGTAGGTGTCGTGCTTAAGACTCCGGGAGTTTTAAGATCTCATCAAACGATTTTAATGGATGGAAAAGAAGCAGGAATGACAACGAGTGGAACGTTTTCTCCCACTTTAAAGCGTGGCATTGCATTGGCGCGCGTTTCCACGGAGGTTGGGGCAACCTGCCAAGTTGTTATGCGTAATACCCAAGCCGATGCACTTGTGATAACGCCCCCTTTTGTTCGAAACGGTAAACAGACTTTTTAAAGTTTCTTGTTCCCACGCAGAGCGTGGAAACAAGAAAACGCCCCTTTCCTCGTTCCCACGCTCTGCGTGGGAACGAGGAGACAAGAAAAACTGGCGTTCCCACGCAGAGCGTGGAAACGAGAAACAACCATGCCCTTCATCCCTCACACTGAAGCTGATAAAGAATCCATGTTAAAGAGCCTTGGGGCGCATTCCATCGAAGAACTGTTTGATGAAATTCCTAAAGAACTGCTTGTTTCAAAGCTCCCAGGCGTTTCTCCTCCCGAGAGCGAACGGGTGGTGACACGCTTGATGCAAGAACGTGGATTAGAAAATGGGGAACCTTTGTGTTTTATCGGTGCGGGTGCTTATGAACATCATATTCCGGCTGCGGTATGGGACATTGTAAGTCGCGGGGAATTTATGACGTCCTACACCCCTTACCAGGCGGAAGCAAGCCAAGGTACTCTGCAGGTTGCTTACGAATACCAAACCATGATCTCTCGCTTAACCGGCATGGAGGTATCCAATGCCTCTCTTTACGATGGGGCCACAGCGACGGCAGAAGCTATTTTAATGGCTGTACGCGCGAATAAGTCTGCCACACACAAGCGAGTCCTCATTCCCAAAACGTTACATCCGAATTATCGAAAAGTAGTCCGTACGATGGTTCATCCACAGGGTATTGAAATGATTGAACTCCCTTTCCACCCTTCTACCGGGCAAATGGATGCGACAGCGCTTTCCCATTTTAAATGTGGAGAAGTCGCCGCAGTAGTCATTCCCCAACCTAATTTTTTCGGTATTCTCGAAGAGGCTGACACATTAGCCGATCACTTACACGCCAAGTTGGCTTTTGTGATTGGTGTTGTGAACCCTCTTTCTCTTGCATTGCTTAAGGCTCCTGGTGAATGGGGTGGGAAGGGTGCGGATATTGTGGTGGGAGAGGGTCAGCCGCTTGGTGTGCCTTTATCGTCTGGGGGTCCTTACTTTGGGTTTATGTGTTCTAAACGAGAGTGGATACGTCAAATGCCGGGTCGGATAGTGGGAAGAACCCTCGATCTATCCGGCAAACCAGGGTTTACGTTAACGCTACAAGCGCGAGAGCAGCATATCCGTCGTTCTCGTGCCACCTCAAACATTTGTACCAACCAAGGATTGCTCGCCGCAGCAGCAACCTTATATTTAAGCCTTATGGGGCCAGAGGGTTTGCGCCAAGTGGCATTAGCTTCTCACAAAAATTGTGAAGCGCTTGTTCGGGAACTCACTTCTCTACCCGGCATCCAAAAAGGTTTTGAGGGGCCCACCTTCCATGAAACGGTTCTTAAATTTCCCCACTCCGCTCATAAAATTTTGGAGGCTTTATCTTCTCGGGGCATTTTAGGCGGATTTGACCTTACGCGAGATTACCCTGAATTGAAAGACTGTGTCCTCGTATGTGCGACGGAAATGAGGGAGGCTTCCCACATTGAACGTTATAAAACAACTCTGGGACAGATTTTATTGTAATATCACCGTTCGCCTGAGTTACGAAGGGTGGTTTACACATCATTTTTTACTGCCTTTGCGAGCGCCCCCGAGCGACGTAGAATTTTTCAGGTAAAAATGCAGGATGCATTTTTAGCGCACTGGAGATAGGACATCGAC
>JACQPQ010000003.1 GCA_016207405.1 Gammaproteobacteria bacterium
AAATGATGAACTTGTGAACGTTTCGCCTTTATTGGATCGAGTTGGCAATTGGCGGGAATTCCTTTTACAAGCAGAACCCCCACCCCATCATGCGAAAGCCTTGCGCCACCATGAGCGAACAGGGCCCCAAGTTCACACAATAGCCAACATAGATGAGATGAAATAACCTCTCGGGTTTTCCTCTGGCAATAAAACCCGAGAGGTTTGACAATCCTCTCGGGTTTCCCTAAACTGTTAGAAACCCGAGAGGTTACCTTGTGACATACTATCCGAGAACGTTTGAAATCAACGAACTTAAGAAATTTGCAGAACAAGATAAGGCTGGTTTCTTGTATGTGCGCGGTCGGCGGCGAATAGGGAAATCTTGGGTATTAATCAACTGGAGTTCTAAACGTAAAAACTGTATTTATTTTTCTGGGAAAAAAGATGCAACAAAGCAAGAGACTTTACGTCAATTTATACAAACATGGTATCAGGCTACACAATCTAAAATACTTTTGGAACTGCGGTTTGACCTCATTTCGTGGGATCGTATTTTTAGCGAAATACTTTTATACCAAACGAAACTACAACAAAAAGTCATATTAATTTTTGATGAGATTCAGTGGATTGCGAAAGAAGGTTCAGGGTTTATTGGATCCTTAAAAGCCGCATGGGTAAGCTTTGAGATCTCTGGGTTCGTAAGTATAGTGGTTTGTGGATCTTCAAATAAATTTTTTTCAGATAAAGTGGGAGGGGAAGAAAAAATTCTACGCGGAATTGCTACGCGCTCACCCCTCTGGATTCATCCGGTTCCATTGAGAGATGTCAAAAAGTTTTTTTTCCCAAAATGGAATGAACAAGAAGTTGCGCTAACCTATCTCTTATTCGGTGGCGTACCCTATTATTTGTCACAGCTAGAGGGTCGTATCGGGTTTGTTCATGCTATCAATCGCGCTGCTTTTTCGCGAGAATCTATTTTTATTCATGAGGTGGATGAAGTTTTAGGTCTTGAGTTCAACAAGGCTGGGCTAGAAACCGTTAAGAAAATTTTATCGGGCATCAACATTTTTGGTGCTTCTCAATCCGATGTACGAAAAACTTTAGAAATTTCTTCTTCTACTGTGAGTGAGGTATTCGAGAAACTGATTGACTATGGAATATTATTCCTGGAAGAAGATTTTGGAAAACGGGTATCTATATCAAGAAAAGGTATTGAAACACGGTACTTTTTAAGAGATTTTTATCTTAATTTCTATTTTTCAGTCTATCAAAAGTATGTAAAACGTATTTTGACAAATAGCGATGGGAAAAATCTTATTTTTTCAGATAGCCTATTAAGCAAAAAAGGATATTATATTGAAAACTTCTCAGGTAAAGCATTTGAGAATCTGGTACGTGATCTCTTTCTCAACAATTCTCCAACTTCTTGCCTTTTTAAAAAGCTTCAACTCGTAGACAATGATTTTGAATTGGGCACTTATCGCAGTCGAACGTCACAGATTGATCTCGTCGTTAAACATAATCGAGATAGATTAGTTCGAATTATTGAATGTAAATGGGGACAAGAAAATAGTCATGAGATTGACGAGTTGTGTCATAAAGCGTTTCCGCTTGCTCCCACGGAGCAACGGATGAATGTGATGATTCGGTCGCCTTCCTCCTCTAAACGATATGAAAAAATATGCCGCGATAATCAGGTTATTTTGCTCAATTTATCAGATCTTTTTAAGTAACTGCTCGCCCCTTGCAAAATAAATTTTAAAAATCTTTAAAAAACACTTGACACGTATTTTTGCCATCCTTTTTTGTTTTCTTCGGATCCACTCTAAAAATGCCACGAGAACGCTTGTATGATGCTCCCCATATTTAGGACAGGGTAACATGTATTCTGGATTCAATAAGTTGATCCACAAAGCGTTAGAATACCTTTCTTGCATCTTTAAGTCCCCGAAATATACTTTTCCCTTCTAATTTGGTGGATGGCAAATTTTTGAGCTTTCAGTCTAGAAAAAACATCGTCCACCATATTAGGATTTCCGCAGAGATATACCATATCTGAAGTCGGATCACAGCGTATTTCATCGAGCACTTCTTGAACGTGACCTCGTCTTTCAAATGCTTCAGGATTGAGAGGAAATTGCCTGCTATAACAGGATAAAAACGTAAAATTTAAGAATCGCTTAGAAAATTCTATGAATCGTTGTCCATACAAAAGATGTTCTCGGCTTTTGCAGCCGAATAATACGGTAACCTTTGCATTCTGGCATGCTATGCGCTTTTCAAGCTCAGGTAACATAGCGAGATAAGGTGTAATACCCGTTCCCGTCGCTATGAGTACAGTGTTTTTTAGGCTGTGATCTGGAAGCACAAATCGCCCATAAGGACCGGTGGTTTCTAACCGATCTCCTGGTTTGAGCCCAAACAAAAGTTCAGATGCAGGTCCCCCAGGTATGTAAGACACTGCAATTTCGATAAGCCCGTCTTGGTTAGGTGCCGTTGCAATGCTATAACTTCTTTTTAGTTTTTGTCCTTGATGGTCAAAGTGAAGACTGATGAACTGTCCCGGCTTATAAAGCAGAGGTTCTCCCGTTTTTGCGAATGCCAAATGACGAACATCTTGGGAAATCATTTCAGCCCATTTTAAGGTAGTCATAAAAGAGGGGTGCGTCATGGTAATAGCAAAAGGAAGGGAATTTCTATTCTAAAAATGCATATTTACCTAAATAAGCAGATACCATCCATATGAATCCAAAGAAAGTCCATCGAACAAGCGTTTTTCCTCGCCATCCATATCGATAACGCCCTAAAAGGAGCACTCCAAAAAAGAGCCATGAAGCAAGGGACATGATCAGTTTGAAAGAAGAAGTGTACCAAAACCCTGTGTGCAAGAATAGAAAGCCACTCCCAAGAACAAGCGAGAGTATGATAAACCCCATCACAATGAATAAAAACAAGGTGCGTTCCATGATCTCAAGGGGCGGTAAAAGAGCCGTTAGAGTTCCTAAGGGTGTTTTGCGCAAAAGAAATTCTTGGGTAGCAATGAGGAAAGCCTGAAAAGCAGCTATGCCAAGCAGCCCAAATGCAGCAACGGATAACAAAATATGTCCAATTTCAATACCAGGTTCCTGGGTATAGAGAAGAGTGGGTTGTGGAAAATGAACGGCAAGCCATAAGGAAAAAGCAGAAATAGGTAAAATAAAGAGTATGAGGCCTAATACCGGCAACTGTATGAGCGAGATCAGCAAAAATAAAGTTTGTATCCAAGCAACCAAAGTAAACATATTGGGAAGACTTAAATTTTGCCCCTCGCCACTGCCTTCGATAAGAAAATAAAGGGCCAAGAGATGTAAGAGATTTCCTATCCATGCACACCCCACTCCGACTTCAATAGGCAAAGTCCATTTTTTATAAAAAAAACAAGTGGCTTGTAGAATGGTTGCAAAACCATAAAGTACCATGGCAGATTCGGAAATGAGGGGAAGTGTATGCATGGTGTAAAAGGTGCGAGTTCGTAGAGTATAATCGGAAGCTTATTCAAACTCTATTTCAAAGGACTTCATTCCTATGTTTAACACTTTAACTCAAAAGTTTTCATCTGTTTATCGAGATCTTTCGGGGCAGTCTCGCTTAACCGAGAAAAACATTCAAGAAACCCTTCAAGAAGTGCGGCTTGCTTTATTAGATGCCGATGTCGCTCATTCAGTTGTTGAATCGTTTATAAAAGCGATTGAATCTCGCTCAATAGGAGAAGCGGTTTTAAATACGCTCACGCCTCAACAAACCTTGATAAAAATCGTTTATGAGGAACTGGTACGATTGTGTGGAGAACCATTTTCTGGACTCCCCCTTCAGGTGTCCCCTCCTGCCGTAATCCTGATCTCAGGGTTGCAAGGGTGCGGCAAAACGACAACGACTGCCAAATTAGCCCAATGGCTTCAGACCACTCTGCACAAGAAAATTTTACTCACAAGCGTTGATATCTATCGACCGGCGGCCATTTCACAGCTTAACGTGCTTGCCAATGCGATAGGCGCCGCTTTTTACGTTCCAGGCGAAGAATCAAACCCCGTTGCTATGGCGAAGAGTGCGCTCGAGCAAGCTACTATCGCTTTTTATGACGTCTTGCTCATAGACACGGCAGGGCGACTGCATATCGACGAAGGCATGATGGCGGAATTAAAAGCCATTCATCAGGCGATTCATCCGATTGAAACCCTCTATGTGGCCGACGGGCTGACCGGTCAAGATGCGGTGCTATCTGCGCAAGCTTTTCACAGCACTCTTCCCATAACGGGGGTTATTTTAACTAAAATGGATGCGGATACAAAAGGCGGTGCCGCACTTTCGATTCGCTCAATTATTGAAAAACCCATTAAGTTTCTTGGGGTAGGTGAAAAAACAGATGCGCTAGAACCGTTTCACCCTGAACGTATCGCCTCTCGTATTCTAGGCATGGGAGATGTGCTGACATTGATTGAAGAGGCGGAGCAAAAACTCGATAGAGCCCAAACCAAAAAATTCCAAAAAAAGCTCTTACAGGGCGACCGATTTACTCTAGAAGATTATCACGAGCAGCTCAAAAATATGCATGCGCTCGGAGGCGTTGGGAAAATTCTAGAAAAGCTGCCTGCAGCAGGGCAGTTTCAGTCCATGTTGGCGGATAAGATGAACGATACGACGTTAAAAAAAATGGAAGTTATCCTTTGCTCCATGACGCGGCATGAAAAGAATTTTCCTGCGATTATTTCCGGTTCCAGAAAAGTGCGAATTTCAAAAGGTTCGGGAACTGCCATCCAGGATATCAATCACCTTCTCAAAAACTTTGAGCAAGTCAAAAAACTCTCTCAAAAATTCGCCCGCAAGGAGTCGCGTGAAAAACTCCTTAGAAAAATGCAGAATTTGTTTTAGTCACATATGAGTATAACAAGGCCCTCCGCCTCCTTCTGGGGGAATCCAGTGAATATTTTGTGTTGGATCTTTAATGTCGCAGGTTTTGCAGTGCACACAATTTTGGGCGTTAATCTGTAAGCGGGGGTCCCCTTTCTCATCCTTTATAATTTCATAAACGCCCACAGGACAGTAATATTGTTCGGGTGACCCATATTCTTTCCAATTGATCTCGATGGCGCGTTCAGGCTTTTGGAGGCGAAGATGGCAGGGTTGGTTTTCTACGTGGTTAGTATTCGATAAGTAGACTGAAGACAGTTTATCGAATGTCAGTTTGCCATCTGGTTGGGAATATTCTATTTTTTTACAGCCATTTATTTTTTGAAGAGAACCGTGGTCCCCATGCATAGGGTGTTTTAGAGTCCAGGGGGCTTTTCCTCTAAGGAGAAAACTGTCTAAAGCACTATAACAAAGCCCCCACCATAATCCTTTCTGAAAAGCAGGGCGAATGTTGCGTGCTCGATACAGTTCCTTCCATACCCAAGTTTTAGAAAGTTCTTTTTTATAGGAAAGATCTTTCCCTTGGTACAAATTGTGATGAACCGTTTCGGCTGCAACGATGGCAGATTTCATAGCGGTGTGAGTTCCTTTTAATTTAGGCATATTCATGAAACCGGCTGCAGCTCCGATTATCATACCTCCTGGGAACTCTAGTTGAGGAATGGACTGAAATCCTCCTTCATTGACGGCTCTGGCTCCAAATTCGATCCGCCGCCCTTTTTCTAACTGCGAGCGGATAAAAGGGTGTGTTTTAAATTTTTGCAGTTCGAGAAAAGGATTTAATGTTGGGTTTTTATAGTCTAGGCCGATGACAAAACCCACTGAGATAAGATCTTCTCCGAAATGATAGAGAAAAGAGCCTCCGTAGATATGGGGGGAAAGCGGCCATCCAATGGTGTGCAGGACTCTCCCTGGCTTGTGGAGTTCTGGTGGCACCTCCCATACTTCCTTGATCCCTATTCCATAGATTTGGGGGCAATCGCCTTCCAGGCGGAACCGCTGGATAAGATCTTTCGTTAAAGAGCCTCGGCATCCCTCGGCTAATAAAACTTTTCGGGCGAGTAGTTCAATTCCGGGTTGGTAGTTTGGGCCTTTCTCACCATTTTTGTCGACTCCGAATTCTCCGGTTACAATACCCTGGATGCTTCCATCGTTCTGATAAAGCAACTCGGTGGCTGCAAATCCAGGAAAGATTTCGACTCCTAGAGTTTCTGCTTGTTTACCTAACCATCGACAGAGTGCACTTAAGCTCACAATATAATTGCCTTTATTATTAAGTTCTGGAGGCAGGGGTAGGCGAAAACGATGATGCGGACTCAAAAAATAGAATCGGTCATCCAGGGCGGGGGTGTGAAGAGGGGCTTGCCTTGCTTTCCAATCTGGGATGAGCTCGGTGAGCGTGCGGGGCTCTATCACAGCGCCCGATAAAATATGGGCGCCGACTTCTCGTCCTTTCTCCACAACGCATACTCGGCAATCGGATTTGAGTTGTTTGAGTCGGATGGCAGCCGTTAAGCCAGCAGGCCCCGCACCCACAATCACGACATCAAACTCCATAGATTCTCGTTGCATAAAGGTATCCTAACACTTTTAAGTTGACACTGGCGCCGTCTCCCTCCTAGAATCCTCTTCAAGCTTCTGGGGCCATAGCTCAGCTGGGAGAGCGCAACATTCGCATTGTTGAGGTCGGCGGTTCGACTCCGCGTGGCTCCACCATAGCCACACTTATTTCCTTCCAAAAGTTGACACATGTGTCTACTCCCTTCTAGAATCCCCTAGAAACTTTCGGGGCTATAGCTCAGCTGGGAGAGCACAACACTGGCAGTGTTGAGGTCGGCGGTTCGATCCCGCCTGGCTCCACCAAACCATCCGTCCCCATCGTCTAGACGGCCTAGGACACCGCCCTTTCAAGGCGATAACGGGGGTTCGAATCCCCTTGGGGACGCCAATTTACTCTCTTTTCTTGAATTGCTCCGCCATTCGAGTAGAGGCCTTACGACAGAACGGATTTTTTATGATAAGAGTCTTCGCATATACTGGCCCACGTCCTTATGATGCACGATGCCAGATAATGCTTCGGACTGTGAAGCGCGGCCATAAAATGTAACGGTCACGGGTGTATCGGTATGCGTTCCGGTTGCCCAGACGACATTCTGGTCCTTTGCAAGTGCTCGTGCCAGTAAGGCAGTCCTTGCTTCATTTCCATAAACATAAAACTCTTTAAAATCGTTTATTTTTGGGTATTCTTTTATACCTAGGTAGGCATGTTCGGCTTGATAGTAATCGTTCGGCTCGACGGTTAAAATTCTTGCAGCCTCTTCTCCTGTAATTTTAAACATACTATTTTCATTGACTAAATGCATTAAATGCATTGGATTTTTTGCTGTTTCAGGTAGTCCATCAAACTCTGAAAACAAGGCTTCAAAACTTTTCCCCTGTTGATAAATTTTGTCCAATAAAGCAAACGCTCCAAAATTAAACTCAGGCTTATACAGCTTGGAAGCAAAGGCTTTCCCTGGTAAAACAGTTGGCTTGGGTGTGTCTTTTCTGGAATAACTTAACCCAAAACCGCCCGTTTCGTGATCTGCTGTTAGAATCACCAGCGTATCTTCTCTACCTTTAGCCCACTCATAGACAACCTTAATCGCTTCATCAAACTTGACCATCTCATGTAAAAGTGTTCCTGCATCGTTATTATGGGCTGCCCAATCTATCTGTCCCCCTTCTACCATTAAAAAGAAACCTTTTTCATTCTGAGAAAGAATTTCCAAAGACTTTACAACCAATTCCTGTAGAGTGGGGACCGTTCTTTTTGGATTCAGCTCTGTTTGATGATGTAAAATACCGTCCGGCATTTGAGAGGCACTGAATAATCCAAGCAATTTAGGCGTTTCTGCTGGGGTTTTCTTAAGCTCGCCACGATTAAAAACTAGGGCATATCCTTGTTTCTTAGCAACAGCCAGTAGATTTTTTTCATCTTTTCGCTTGGAGTAAATATTAATCGTGCCTCCCGTTAATGCCACCGCTTGGGAATAGGCTTCTTTTTTTTGATTAACAGACTGGGCAAGCCAGTGCCTTAATCCCCCAGACAGCATGAGATCTACATCGGGCCGCAGTAATTCTTCGGCAATTTCGTTTTCACTACTCCGATGCGCTTGATGGGTTGCAAAAGCGGCAGGTGTTGCATGTGTAATCCGGGTGTCAGAAACCAAACCCGTTGATTTTCCTAGCTTCTCAGCCCGTTCAAGAATGGTTTCGACGGGATTTCCATCCGCGTCCAACCCTATCATCTCTGAACCCGAAAAAACGCCGGTTGCAAGTTGAGTGGCAGAGCACGCAGAATCGACGACAAGTGCATGAGCAGGATGGGTTAAAGAAAGAATCGTACGCCCTTCTCGCATCATTTTTTCAAGGCTCGTTTGGCGTCCTTGATAAATGGAGTTCGGCGCATTGTGAGCATACTGGACGAGAAAGCCTATTTGCTGGGGCCCCATGCCATCCCCTATCAATAAAATGATATTTTTAACGCCTGGGGAAACATCTGCACTAGGTGCCCCCGCCAAAATTGCTTGGCTGAAAAATAAAAGAGCCCACCCGTTTTTTAAAATTCCTTTTCTAAGTGACATAAATTTCCTCCTTCCTTGGTTGATTGAGTTTCCTTTCAAGAGGGTAAAGCCGCTATCGCTTCTATTTCAATAGAGGCACCCAGAGGCAAAGAAGAAACGCCAATAGTGGCTCGGGCAGGGTAAGGTTTTTCAAAGTAGCGACTCATAACTTCATTCACCTTTGGATAAGAAGACAGGTTGGTCAAATACACGGTCACTTTGATGACATGAGATAACTGTCCGCCAGCAGCCTCTATGACTGCTTTTAGGTTTTCAAGAACTTGAATGGCCTGTTTTTCACTGTCCCCTTCCACAAGTTTCATCGTGGTGGGAACGAGTGGAATTTGTCCTGAGCAGTACAGCATTTGGCCTACTTTTATTGCTTGAGAGTAAGGACCTATGGCTTTTGGAGCTTGGTTAGTTTCAATCGGGTGCTTCATGGGTGTCTCCTTGCTGATATTATAACCGCGTAACGCGGATAACAGACTTCAACGCTCGAATTTTACGTAGGATGCGAGCGAGGTGCAAACGGTCTTTCACGACTAGTACCAGGGTAAAATAAATTGCATACCCATCTTTTTCTTTGGTGGTAATGTCATCGATATTAGATCCCATTTGAGAGAGTGTAGTTGCAAGCTCCGCAAAAGTTCCTAGGCGGTTTTCTAAACCGATCGCTAACCCTGCTTGAAATTCCCCGCCAATGGTGGGTTCCCACTGTACAGGGATTTTATCTTCCCATCGGGTTTTTTGTTTAGAAATGCTTTCGCACGATTCTCGGTGGATGACGATCCCTTGCCCCTTGCTCAAAAAACCTACAACTGAATCGCCTGGAATAGGATAACAACAGTGCGCATAACGTACGACCATTCCTTCTGTTCCTTGAATGGCCAAGGGTTGAGGTGGAAGAGAAAGTTTTGCTTCTTTTTGCTGTGCTTTTTGAGGGTTGGCTATCTGATAGGCAACGAGTAACGATGAAAAATATCCTAACCCAATTTCTTCTAATAAAGTTGGAGTGTCCTTTAATTTAAAATCTTTGATGACTTCACATAGACGAAGGGCAGGGATCGTTTCAAAAGTCAGCTGGTAGCGAGACAAAGCTTGATTGAGTAAACGCTCCCCAAAGACAATGGATTCACTTTTTTGCTGACTCTTCAAAAAATGCCGAATGCTAGAACGCGCTTTCCCTGTAACCGCATAATTGAGCCATATGGGATGCGGCCTTGCTCCTTGTTCCGTTATAATTTCTATCGTTTGCCCCATTTCCAGTTTAGTGCCGAATGGAGATAAACGACGGTCGATTTTAGCCGCAATGCAGTTCTCTCCAACATCCGTATGCACCGCATAAGCAAAATCAATGACTGTCGCACCTTGTGGTAACTCAATAATCTTACCTTTTGGAGTAAACACATAGACTTTGTCGGGAAACAAATCCACTTTAACATTCTCGAGAAACTCCAAGGAACTGCCAATGTTTTGTTGCATTTCGAGTAAGCCTCTTACCCACCCATGCGTTCGAACCGCTACATGTTCTCCTTCTATTTGTTGGGTTTTATAGAGCCAATGAGAGGCAATTCCACTTTCTGCAACACGGTCCATTTCTTCGGTGCGAATTTGAATTTCAATGGGCGAACCATTCGGACCAAACAGAATGGTGTGCAAAGACTGGTATCCATTCGCTTTTGGCATTGCAATATAATCTTTAAAAAAACCGGGGACAGGCTTATAAAGGTTGTGAACAACGCCTAATACGCGATAGCAGGTGTCCAGATCTGCAACAATAATTCGAAACGCAATGACATCCATGACCTCCCCGAAAGAAAGATGTTTGCGTTTCATTTTTTCATGTATGGTATAAAGACCTTTTTTCCTTCCGAATACTTTTGCCAGAACCCGTGCTTTTTGAAGACCTGCTTCCAGGCGGGCGTGAACATTCTGAGGAGCCACTTCTTCCTCACCATGCATTTTTTCAACTGCGGCTTTTAAAATCCTCGCGCGCAAAGGGTGAAGAGTTTCAAAACCCCTTTCTTGAAATTCCAAACGAAAATTGTTCATTCCCAAACGATTGGCAATGGGCGCATAGATCTCTATGGTTTCCTTGGCAATCCGTTTTTGTTGTAAACGAGGAAGGGCGTGGATGGTTCTTAAGTTATGCAAACGGTCGGCAAGTTTCACAATCATGACCCGAATATCTTTGGCCATAGCCAGAATCATTTTCCGGAAATTTTCCGCCTGTGCTTCTGTGCGGCTTTTGAAGTGGATCTGGGTGAGTTTGCTGACACCATCGACCAGTTCCATCACTTCCTTTCCAAATTGGTTTGCAATATCTTCTTTTTGAATAGGAGTGTCTTCTAATACATCATGCAAAAGAGCCGAGATCAGAGTTTCCGGATCCATGTGCATTTCTGCCAGAATTTTCGTAACCGCGACAGGATGTGTGATGTACTCTTCGCCGGAGAAACGTTTTTGATTGTGATGAGCTTTTTCTGCGAGCTGGTAGGCTTCTTCTATTCTGAGAATGTCGTTCAGAGATAGATAGGTGTTTAAAAGAGAACGTAGTTCATCGAATGGTGATGGCATAACTTGGGAGTAAAGAATGCCAGATCTGGCCTATCGATATTTCAGGGGTTTTATTCAACGGTATCTGAAGAATTAGGGGGTGGGCTTCCTTCTTCTATAGTGTTTTCCTCTTCCTTTACACTGTTGGGGGTAATCACGCCCGCTGCGATTTCTCTTAAGCTTACAACCGTGGGCTTATCATTTTCCCACCCTAGAATAGTATTTTGATTACCCATCGCCAGCTGCTTAGCTCTTTTTGTGGCGAGTAATACTAAATCAAAGCGGTTGCCCACCTTTTGAAGGCAGTCTTCTATTGTGACTCGTGCCATATTCTAATCATACTCTTTTAAGCAAGCATTTTACCACAGTCTCTATTTTTCTTTTAACGTTAATTCAACATTTACAAACCCGGGTTGATTGAGGGATTTTATTTTGACGACATCTACGATTACGCCATATTCTTCTAGATGCGTCAGCCAAGTCAACAAATGACTAAAATTGCTATTCGCGAGCCATACCTGTGCGCCTCCATCATGGGTAGGTTGGATCCTTTTTACGGCATTGCCAAGTTGATCGCCTCGTGCGGTAGAATCGATAAGTCCTAATAAGGATTGGTCTCCTCTCGCTTTCACTTCTTGCATTTGTTCGGAGGCTTGAAGGCGCTTCACTTCTTCCACACTCTTTTGCATCCAGGTATAAAGCTCACGATTATCAGCTACCGATTTTTCAAGCGTTTCAATTTTATTTTGAAGCGGGGACCAAAGAAGACCATAGCCTAAAGCAAGCAGGCCAAATCCAACCCCCCCTAATAAAACCCATTGATCTCGAGAAGATAAAGTGACAAACCAAGCGATTAGTTTTTTCATGACTTAACTTTCTCTTTTTTGCTCATTCCCTTACGGGTGACTCTCAAACTTCCTTGAACAATATTGTTTTCAGCAATATTCGATGTTCGAATTTCCACATCCAAAATGGTTGCTAAGCTTTGCCGTACGTGCTCAAAATTTTGGTAGTCCTGTGTTTCGAGTTCAAGTTCCAAATCCGTTTTGCTACGGGTATAACGAACACCTAATAATCGTACGTTAGATTCTGTATGTAACCGCGAACTGGCCAACCCTAATAATTGTAAAAAACGTGTTTTTTGACTCGTTCCACGCAGACGCGTGAGATGAGTATTCATTTGAGTTTTTGGGTTGACAATGTTGTGTTCTTCTGGGAAGGCGGCAGCGTAAAGCCCCACAATTTGGGTGTAGAGGTGTTCATTTTGAACAGCTAAGTGTCGATAATGGAAAACCTTATATCCCGCCATCAGAATAAGGCCCATCCCGACGACTGCCGCAAGAGGTGTCAAATACCCTACCCAATCTTTAACGCTCACTTTCTTTTCATAGCGTTGTTGAATGAGATTCACAAATGGCTTTTGAGGGAGCTTTTCTGCGAGTAAGGGCAATAGCATTTCGGGCTCCCCCAAACTTTGAAGTTCAATGGGAGCTAACCCAGAAGCAAGTTGTGAATGAATTTCCGGGTTGCCACCGAACAGTAAAATCTTTTCGGGCCGTTTATTCACTTCTAAGGTGGAGAGCTCGAGTTTTAAACAGGTTAAAAGATTAGCATTATCGACAGCAAAAGCATTACTGTCTCCTGTCCGAACAAGGCAATAAGCGCCCCCTTTGTGAACGGCAACCGTCCAAGTTCCCTTCTCATAGGGGAGGGCTAATGTTTCGGGAACCATAGAAAGGGGCTGTAACCCGCTCTCTCGCAACCGGTTGAGCCATTCTTCCATAAGCGCATGCGCCACAACGGCAATCAAATAGCTGCCTTCTTGGGTTTTTTCACCCAGCGCAAAGTGTAAATTTTCAACATCATCCGCAACTTGTTCTTCCATGGCATAAGGGATAACTTGGATAACTTTTTCCCGCTGACGGGCAGGAACCATCTCTGTTAAAAGAGTAATGAATCGTCCGGGGACCATGACGATAAAAGGGGTGTCTCGAATATCCTGGGCGGCTTGGGTTAAATCCCCTTTTTTTAGAGTGTCGACAACCACACCTTCTTCAGAAAAAAGCCCCCATTCTGCGCCTTGCGAGCGCGTTTCAGGAAGATAAAGGATCCAACGATTAGCCAAGTGTTTTCTCCGTAAAATGGTAAATAACTACCAACTGTTCAGCACTCCACTCACTCCCCCCAACTTCTCCATATGACTCGAATATTGTCTTTGTCTCGCTTCAGTAAACTCACTAAGTGTGCCTTCCCTCGTCCAATTTTGGCTGTGGCGTCTACGAAAAAATAGGAACTGTTCACACTCAATAAATTTTCGTTTGGCTTTTTGCTGCTGGCCGTTTTAAAGACGGTATGCTCTAAAAACTTGGCCGTGCTCTCATAAGCCTTCTGTTGTTTTCCTCCTTCTTTTTCTTGAGTTCTTCCTGCCACCAGGGCTTCTGCGTCTTCCTTCGAAATATTAGGGGCCAGAATTCTTAAAACTGGAACACTGGCTGTATTTATATTAATTTTAGTTGGTGTTTCAGGTAAGGTACAAATTATGGGCCCTATTTTTTTAAACAGTGAATGAGATACTCCTCGTACTAATCTTAGCTCACTGGGATGATTCATGGGTTGATTGCCTGTTCTATAGCCAGATTTTTGATCCATATACTCCCGGTCTTCCGCTCCTCCCGTTACCGGATCATGGTTCTCGTCTATCCAGTCGATAAGGGCAGACGTAATGGAATCATTTTCTTCTATACCATTCATTTGTAGTAGCTGTTTGAACCTGGCTCTGTATTCTTGCCCGACATTCGCATCCACAATCGCATTCACATTAAGGCAACTCTGTGCATCCGTTACTATTGCTAGCAATTCTGCTTTGGTCCCTGTCGCATCATCTGTGGTATCAATTTTCTGAGCCCATGCTTCTTGGAGATGGTCTACTGGCACTTCGCTTTGTTCTGTTTGTTCTCTCTTTTTGGATTGAATGTCCTCCAATAAGGTAAATTTTACGTTCTCTTCCAGAGATAAAGCGTAAAGATAAGCTTGGTCGCCGTCTAAAATATTCGCTGCACGTCGAATGTGCAGCGACTGACTGTTCGTCATGGCAGTTGCCACAATGACAGAAAGAGAAAATACAAAGAGAGCGACGATGAGTGCGGAACCTTTATTTTTATAAGGTGATACGGACATATTTAAAGTGCGGAGTGCGGAGTAAAACATTTCTATTTGCCATCTGCCAGAACAAACAACCGTTTAAATTCCCCCCAGTCTTCTAATTCGATCGCAACTTCCACCGCTTGTGGCAAGATATCGGGTATAGAGGATGATGCACCCTCTTCTCTTTTTTTGAGTTGGGGCCAGCTCTCATGCGTTTTTAATTGGTTGTCATAAAAAAGAAAAGAAAGCTGCTTCACTTTATCGAGTAATAGAATTTTCTGGGGTTCTATTTTTTGAGGTCTATCGAGATGTGCCCAGTAGATTCTGAATAGCTTCTCACTTTCTGTCGTATAGGCTACTCGTTGAAGAGTACTTCGTGTCATTTGGGCAGGGTTGCGCCATCCCATGCGGGTGAGCTCTAATCGAAAATCTCCCGTCTTTGTTGACCGAAAAGCGGGTTGTTTCTCCCCTATCTCATCTCGGATCCCACGCAAGACAGATTGCTCAATATCTTTTCCTAAAAAATAAAAGGTTCTTTCTAGCTGTTCTAATCGGCTAGCATGTGCCTCAACTTGCTTACGGGTCTTTAAAATGGAATTTAATCCCCCATAAGCCATCACAGATAAAATTGAAAAGATAACGAGGGAAATGAGGACCTCGATGAGCGTAAACCCGCACCCCCCTGTCTTTTTTTTAATCCAGGATCTAATTGATGGAGAAGAGTAAACTTTGTAGGATGGCATCGCTTCGTCCTTGAACGCTCATGAACTTAGAAAAACGTACGCTTATCTTTCAGCGATTACAAGCGGTAAACCCAAATCCCGCCACAGAACTTATATATACAACACCCTTTGAGTGTCTTCTTGCCGTAATGCTGTCTGCCCAAACAACAGATGTGCAAGTCAATAAGGCTACCCCAAAACTTTTTGCACGCGCCAATACACCTGCTGGCATTCTAGCGCTCGGCAAAGAAGGTTTAAAGTCTTACATCCATTCCATTGGACTTTATCATACGAAAGCAGAGCATATTCTTGGGGCCTGTCGCCGTCTTATTACCCATCATCACGGGGAAGTTCCATCCAAACGTCAAGCGCTAGAAGCCTTGCCAGGGGTTGGGAGAAAAACGGCCAATGTAATTTTGAATGTCGCATTTGGTAAACCCACAATCGCAGTGGATACCCATGTTTTTAGAGTGGCCAATCGAACAAAATTGGCAGTGGGCACAACACCACTTGCGGTCGAGCGAAAACTAATGCGCAGCATTCCGAAACCATTTCGTAAGCACGCACACCATTGGTTGATTTTACACGGGCGGTATATTTGTAAAGCTCGAAAACCTTTATGTGATCTCTGCCCTATAGAAGAGTATTGCGAGTTTGAAGCGAAGTTTTGTGTTTCACGCGATCTCCAGTTAAAATAATCCGTTCCTGTCCATTCCCTGCAACAAACGGCTGTGAACCCCGTGAGGCCCGGAAGGGAGCAGCGGTAGCAGCAGGTGAGGGTGTGGGGGTGATGGGCAGGGCTTCTCTAATCCATTATCAATCTTTACAAAACACGCATCATGTCTTATCAGGCCCTTGCACGGAAATGGCGCCCTAAGAACTTGTCTGACGTTGTCGGACAGCCTCATGTTGTCAAAGCGCTCACAGCCGCCTTGGATGCTGGACGTATTCACCCAGCCTATCTTTTTTCAGGCACGCGAGGCGTAGGCAAAACAACTTTAGCGCGCATTATTGCCAGAAGCCTGAACTGTGAAAAAGGCGTCAGCAGTAATCCTTGTGGGCTTTGCCAGAATTGCCTTGCCATTGTCGAGGGCCATTTTTTTGACCTTATCGAGGTCGATGGCGCCTCCAGAACCAAAGTTGAAGAAACGAAAAGCTTGCTTGAAAATGTTCCCTATGCACCCGCGCAAGGCCGCTATAAGGTTTACTTGATTGATGAAGTGCATATGTTATCGACGCATAGTTTTAATGCGTTGCTAAAAACTCTAGAGGAACCCCCGCCACATGTTATCTTTATTCTTGCCACCACTGAACCCACACGCCTTCCGGCAACGGTACTGTCCCGCTGCCTACAGTTTTATTTGAAGCCCGTAGAACTTTCTGCAATAGTGGCGCGCTTAACATTTGTTTTAGAGCAAGAACACTTTTCGTATGATCTGCAAGCCTTGTTTGGAATAGCAAAAGCGGCAAGAGGCAGCCTTCGAGATGCTTTAAGTCTTTTGGAGCATGCGCTATTGATGAGCCAGGGACGGTTAGAAGAAGAGGCTGTGTATGCTATAACAGGAGGGGTTCCTGAAGAACATGTGCTTCGTCTCCTAGAAGCTATCATTCAAGGAGACGCGGAATCCTTGATGCAATATGCAGCCGAAATAGCTGAATTCTCCCCTCAATACGAAGAGGTACTTGCTGAACTTCTTTCTCTGCTTCAAAAAATTGCTGTTTTGCAATTTGCTCCTTCTTCAGAAGCCGTGCAGGGAGTGCCAAAACCACTTTTAGCGTTTGCAAAAAAATTATCTCCTGAAGAAACACAGTTGTATTATCAAATTGCTTTGCTCGGACAGCGGGATTTGGAACTCTCCTCTCACAAGGCAAGCGGGTTTGAAATGCTGTTACTGCGAATGCTGGTATTTAGACCCGTGAAAAAAGATGCCGTTGCCGTTCACGCGGGGACGCCGATAAAAACCGAAAGTGAGGCTTCTTCTTCTCAAGAAGCACTTGTCAAAAAATGGCCGGATATTGTCAAACAACTTAAACTGACTGGAATGGCGGAGCAATTGCTTGCGCACGCTACCTTGAAACGAAAAGAAGGCAAAACGATAGAGTTAGCTTTAAGCGCCGCATCAAGCCCACTGCTAAATGAACGGGTAAGCGAACAGGTCAAAACAGCGCTTTCTGACTACTTTGGGGAGGCCATAAATCTTTGCATTATGCCATCTGCTTTAGAGAATATCCCGGAGGCTTCCAAAGGTGAAACCCCGAAAGTTGTATGGGAACGAGAGCGAAAAACACGCCTGGAGTCAGATCTCGTGGTTCAAAATTTTCTGGAAACATTCGAGGGGAAAGTGCAGATTTAGGGATCTATGATATTTACACCGCTTATCGACCATTTAATTGAAAGCTTGCGCGTTCTGCCAGGCGTGGGTGCAAAATCTGCTCAGAGAATGGCGTTTCACCTTTTGGAACGCAGTAGACAAGGCGGCACGGAGTTAGCCAAAGCCTTAGAGCAGGCCATGACAGAAGTCAGGCGTTGCAAGGACTGTTGGACATTTTGCGAATCGGATGTTTGCAAGATCTGCCATAATCCGAATCGAGAAAAACAGCTGCTCTGTGTTGTTGAATCCCCTGCCGATCTCCTCGCAGTTGAGCAGACTGCTCATTATAAGGGGTTGTATTTTGTGTTGATGGGTCGCCTTTCCCCCATTTCAGGTGTTAGTCCAGAAGATATTGGCATACCCAAGCTTATTCAACATGTGAGAGGAGCGGGCATTAAAGAGCTTATTTTAGCGTTAAGTCCTACCGTCGAAGGAGAGGCCACTTCACATTATATTGCCGAGCGGGTACGGGAAATGGGTATTTTAGTTACTAAAATCGCTCAAGGGGTTCCCTTAGGAGAAGAATTAGAATTTGTGGATAGTGGAACGCTTGCCCATGCTTTAAACGGAAGAAGGCCGGTGTAACGGATGGGGGCACGCTGACTACTTTGGAGATAAATAAAATTCTAGATACATTTCCGCCTTTGACCGTTTCGGAGTTAAATCATGAGGCGCGCGCTTTACTCGAAGCCCATTTTCCGTACGTATGGGTGGAGGGGGAAATTTCTAACTTGGTTGCCCCAGCTTCTGGGCATTTGTATTTTTCTTTAAAAGACGCGAACGCACAGGTTCGGGCAGCCATGTTCCGTGGCGCAAATCAGTATTTACCCTTTATGCCGAAAAATGGCCAGCACGTTAAAGTACGTGCGAGAGTGACCCTTTATGTGGTGCGTGGGGAATTTCAACTGGTGGTTGAAAAAATGGAAGAAGCGGGGGAAGGGCTTCTTCGTCAAAAGTTTGAGGCGCTTAAGGCTGCCTTAGCACAAGAAGGTCTCTTTGATGGGCAGCGCAAAAAAACATTGCCCAAGTTCCCCAATACTCTGGGGGTTATCACCTCTCCCACCGGTGCGGTAATCCAGGATATTTTAAATATCTTAAAAAGACGGTTTTCTTACGCAAAGGTTATTCTGTATCCGACGCAAGTCCAAGGAAGCATGGCTGCGGCACAAATTAGAGAAGCCATTCAGGTGGCAAATCGTCGGCACGAATGTGACTGCCTCATTGTGGCGCGGGGTGGTGGATCACTCGAAGATCTCTGGCCATTTAACGAAGAAGTGGTCGCAAGAGCCATTTTTGAGAGCCGCATTCCTATTGTTTCAGGGGTCGGCCACGAGACGGATGTGACGATCGCGGATTTTGTTGCCGATGTGCGCGCGCCTACGCCTTCCGCAGCGGCTGAGCTCGTGTGCCCGGCTACAGAAGAATGGCTAGAGCGAATCATTCTTCACAAAAACCGAGTCGTCCGCGCCACAAAAAGCTTTTTAGAACGCTATCGTGAGCACCTGCAATGGCTATGCAAAAGTCTCAAACATCCCGCTTATCGGATCCAAGAATGTTGTGAGCGGTGTGATGAGATGACCCAACAACTGTTTCGAGCGTGGCAAGCGCTTCTCACTCGTCAGAGAATGCAGTATGAAATGCTCCTTTCTCGTATGAGTTCTTTAAATCCTCTCGCAACTTTAGAGCGGGGGTATGCCATCATCACTCGGCCAAGCGACCAGAAAGTTCTTTATAGAGCCGACGAGGTAAAGGTTGGAGGGCAAATACATGCGCGCCTTGCCGTTGGAATGCTGGGATGTCAAGTTCAAACTGTGGAAGAGACTAGGGCTCGCCCTCCCCACCATTCAATGAGGCATTACCCACTTGAAATTTAGAAGAGCCTTTTAAAATTTATTTTGCAAGAGTGTGAGCAGTTATCATCAGAGTATTCCAAACGATAGGGATCGCCAAAAATAGAAATTGCATATTCAAATCATCCCGGCCAAGCGCCGCCTATTTTTTATACAAAAATCAAACGAAAATTCCATTTGTTGTCTATATTTAGAAGTAGGAGGGCAAGAATAAGGTCTTCCTTAAGAAAAGGTGCAAAGGATACTTGCGTATGCTTACTTCTCCACAATCCGAAGGGCCCCTGTTACAGTGCCTGCAATTTTTAGCAGAATATTATGGCAGACCCATTTCACCCCCTGATTTAAAGGCAAGTTTATCCTTAAGGGACTCAGAATTTTCTGAAGCGCACTTCCTCAAAGCGAGTCAAAGCCTTGGATTTATTTCCGAAAAAAGCCTGCGTCCATTTTCTGCTCTGTCGCATTTGTTACAACCCGCCGTGCTGTGTTTAAAGGATAATCGTTACGCCGTGTGGGTGAAGCAAGAAGACAAGGCTACGGCTACCCTTTACGTTCCAGAAAAAGAAGAAGTCCAAAGTACACCGCTTTCTACGCTGAAAGAGGTTTACACGGGGACCATTCTTTTATTTCAAGATCCAAGCGTTTTGGAAGATCAAGAAGTCGAACCCTGGGACTTTCCGAAAGGCAATGAATGGTTTTGGAACACCTTAAAAAATCATTGGAGGTTATACGCCTATGCGCTCGTCGCGACAGTACTCCTGAATGTGTTTGTTCTTGCAAGCCCTCTTTTTATTATGATTATTTATGACCGGGTAGTTCCCAATAGTGCTTTTGAAACCTTATGGGTTTTATCGATAGGTGTGATGGGGATAGCCCTGTTTGATTTTATTGTGCGTTCTATTCGTGCCTATCTCGTTGACTTTGTCGGGAAGCGGACGGACTTTTTGGCTTCTCGAACCCTCTTGAAGCAAATCTTATCCCTCAAAATGGAAGTGAAGCAAAAATCAGCGGGCGCCATTGCGAATACGCTCAGGGAGTTTGAATCCATCCGAGATTTTATGACTTCTGCCACCTTAACGATTCTTGGAGACTTCCCCTTCGTACTGTTCTTTATTCTGGTGATTGCTTTGATAGGAGGGGCTACGGCTTTGGTTCCCCTCTCCGCCCTTCCGCTCGTATTTATAGCGGGCAAGCTGATTCAAATGCCCTTATCCAAAGTTGTGAATCAAGGATTTCAAGAAGCGGCTCGGAAAAACGCACTCCTTTTTGAATTGTTACATTCTATTGAAACCATTAAGAGCGCGGGGCTTGAACCTTGGGCTGAAAATAGCTGGGAAGTCCACGTGGGGAAAACGGCTACGACGCACTTAAAAAGTCGCTTGCTTTCTGCTTTGGCTACCCATTTTGCTCAGTTTGTGTTGATGCTTGCAACGGTGGCCCTCATGATTGTGGGCGTTTATGAAATTGATAAAGGGCAGATGACGTTAGGAGGGCTCATTGCTTGTGTGATTTTAAATTCTCGCGTGATGGGGCCTCTTGTGCAGATCGCTCAAATTTTGGTTCGATATCAGAGCTCGGCCGCCGCCTTTAAGGCGTTGAATCATATTATGAGTTTACCCATAGAACGCCCGCCACAAAAACAATTTATTCATCGAAAGAGTCTGCAGGGTGAAGTTGAATTTCAGGAGTTGAGTTTTACGTACCCTGAGTCCCCTATCGAAACCCTTAAAAATTTATCTTTCAACGTAAAGTCTGGGGAAAGAGTGGGCATTGTCGGACGCATTGGCTCTGGAAAAAGCACTCTACTCAAAATGGTTTCTAGCCTATATGAACCCAAAAAAGGAGCCTGCTTGATAGATGGGCTCGATGTGAGGCAAATTGATCCCACGGACGTAAGGCGCAATATTGGTTTTGTCCAGCAAGACGTCGTGCTCTTTTATGGAACTATCCGTGACAACATCACTTTTGGGGCCCCTTTTATAGAAGACGAGAGAATTCTAACCGTCAGTAAAATTTCTGGGGTTGACTATTTTATTCGCCAACATCCTTCCGGGTTTGACCAAATCGTCGGGGAGCGGGGGGAAGCGCTATCCGGAGGTCAACGTCAGGCCATTGTTATCGCAAGAGCACTCTTACTTGACCCACCGATTATATTGTTGGATGAGCCTACTGCGCATATGGATCATACGTCCGAGCAAACGTTCATTCATCAACTGACCCCTATTTTAGCGAATAAAACCCTGTTACTGGTGACGCATCGAACGTCGCTTCTTAATTTAGTCAATCGCCTAATTGTGATCGATAGAGGAGAAGTCGTGGCCGATGGCCCTAAAGAAATCGTGCTTAAAAAATTAACAGGACAGTAAACTATCTATGAAGTTAGATTCTCTTGTTTTTATCCGAAAAGCGGTATTAAAAGATCCCACTACTTGGACGGTCACCTTACTGTTTGTGATTTGCCTTATCGTAGTTTTTGGGCTGATTTGGGCCAGTCTTACCCACCTCGATGAAGTTACCAAAGGCTATGGGCAGGTCATTCCTTCCAGTAAAGTTCAACTGATACAAAATTTAGAAGGGGGGATCGTATCAGAGATTTTTATCAAAGAAGGAGACAGTGTGCGCCAAGATCAAGAACTGATCCGAATTGATGATACAGGCGCGACCGCCAGCTACCGAGAAAATTACGCGCGTTATCTCGGAATGCTGGCAACCATCGCGCGTCTTACGGCAGAAGTCAAAGAAACAAAATTAAAATTTCCAGAAGAAGTCTTGCGTGAAAGGGTAGAGCTCAGCCAAAGCGAAACGGCACTTTACCAATCGCGTCAGTCTGAATTACAGATGGCCTTAGCCATTTTTGGGGACCAAGTGAAACAGCGAGAGCAAGAAAGCGTGGAACTTAAAACCAGGCAAAAATATTACCAAACGGCGTACACACTCATCTTAAAAGAAGCTAAAATTTTGGAGCCTTTAGTGAAAGAGGGGGCTGCGTCCCAGGTGGAGCTCCTCCGAGTGCAAAGGGAGGCCAATCGTCTTCAAGGAGACTTAGAAAGCATAAAGTTTGGTGTCAAAAAATCAGAAGCAGCATTGGCGGAAGCTAAAAAACGCATTTCAGAAAAACAAGAAAAATTTAAATCGGATGCCCTTTCCCAACTCAATGAACTGGCTTCTCGGCAAGAAGCCTTAAAAGAGTTGCTTGCGGCTATTCGTGACAAAGTGGTTCGAACCCTAGTGCGTTCTCCCGTTAATGGTATTGTCAAGCAATTGAAGGTCAATACCATTGGGCAAGTTGTTAAACCCGCAGAAGATTTGGTAGAAGTCGTGCCCTTAGAAGATATGCTCCGAATAGAAGCTCAAGTTCTGCCTTCAGATATTGCCTTTTTGCATCCGGAGCAAAAAGCAGTCATTAAAATTACTGCGTATGATTTTCTTATCTATGGAAGTATTCCTGCGGTTTTAGAAAAAATCAGTCCTGACACGATTGTGGATGAAAAGGGCAATCGTTTTTTTAAAATCTTGCTTAAGACGGACCGAAATTACTTAGAAAGCAAAAGTGGGAAACTTCCTATTAAGCCTGGAATGGTTGTGGAAGTAGACATTTTGACAGGGAAGAAGACCGTGCTCGATTATTTGTTAAAGCCCATCAAACGAGCGCAACACAAGGCGCTACGAGAGCGGTGAGGATGAAGGAGTTAGGATCAAAGGTAAATATTCGGTTAAGCCGTCGTGGGGGGGGGGGGGGGGGGGACCGCCGAGCCAGA
>JACQPQ010000004.1 GCA_016207405.1 Gammaproteobacteria bacterium
AACAAATCGCTCTTGCCCGACGACGAAATTTCGCTGGACGGGATCGAATGGCAGAAGCTCAAACTGCATCCCCGTTTTGCCCGGTATTTCCAAGCCGCGGGCCTTGACGAAAAAGTCCTCAAATTGGGAGAAATCGCCTTCATCGGCAAAGAAAACCAGAGCGAAGCCAACAACTACAATCCCGTCAAGGACCGCCCCGTCGAAATAGAAACGGAGAAATGGCTCCTGTATGGGAAAAGCAATTTCCCGCTTACCGTGACCGGCGCAAGGGAGGAAACCGCCAAGGCCCTGAAAAGAGCGTTCGATCTATTGTGTTTTCCGGAGGAAGTCGCTCAATATGAAAAAGAGTTGAACCCCAAAAAAGCGCTGGAAGAAGCGCCGTTCTTTGAAACCGACGAGGAAGAGGAGCGCCAAAGACGGCTGGACTATGAGAAATACCAACAAACGATTCTGTTGATCGTCGCGCGCCACAACCTGCGTTTCAAAGAGGTGGACAGTCTGGTCAACGCCTATAAGGCCCCCCTGTTGAAAATCTTGAGGGAAAAAGCGCGTACCTCTTCCCAATGGAAAACGTCCTCGGAGGAGGAAAAGGAGGCCTTGCTGGGGAACTTCAAGGACGAGGCGATCGAGTCCTTCGGAATCCAATGCGCCCTCAATTTACGGGCTCTTCTAGAGGGCGACAAGCTCGACTTGACCGTCGCCGCCCCCCTGATCAAACACCACGGCGCGGATACCCTTCATTTCTACCTGAGCCAATTGAACGCGGGAGCCCTCGACCAGCCCCGGTTGGTCCCCGATGACGACCCGGAAACATTTGAAAATTTCCGAAACCTTGCCGGCAATGGTCTGGCCATCGCCGGCGTGGAAATCCCCGTCAAGGACGCCTTGGAGACGCTCGACGTCCAGGAAATGTGGGCCATGGCCTACGATCTGCGTCCGCCCGAATTCCTCGACAAGACGCAGGCGATCAAGTTTTTGATGGGCGTGCCGGACATCAAGGAACGCGCCGCCAAAAAGATCGACATGAACCGCCTGTTCCAATTGACCAAACTTCCCGAAAAACTTCCGGAAAAAAAGTTTGCCCTTTTCGTAAAGGCTTTTGAATACGTCTACGAGGTTTTTTCGCAGATATTCACGGCGATCATCGGCGCCGACTTCAACCTTCAGACCTTCAAGTCCAATCAAGCCAGAATCGCGAACTGGTGGGTCGAAAACCGGTTTTGTTGCCCTTTCTGCAAAACCGCGATCAAGGGCCAATACCCCAAGGACCTGTGCCCGAAGCTTCCCGTCCACATCGGTTGCAATTGCTACGTTTCCAGTTCCCCCCTCGCCCCAACCGAAACGGAAAACGAGGACAAAAGCAAGGACGGAGGCAAGAAAAAAAGCAAGGACGGCGACGGTCTGGAGAACGAAGAAGCGTAACGGATCAATAGGGGCCGCGGATATGACCGGCCACCCGGGTTTCATAGAACTCCCCGATTAGGCGATGCAGGTCCGGGGACAGCGCGGGCCACCCGGAAGCGGACGCGTTGGCCAGCGCTTGTCCGGGACTCTTCGCCCCGGGGATGACGACCGTCGGCGCGCCGAAATCCAAAATCCAGCGCAAGGCCATCTGGGCCAGGGTCATGCCGTTGGGGACCATCGACGCGAGTTCCCCGGCCAGGCGGACCCCCGTTGCAAACGGGAGCCCCGCGAAGGTTTCTCCCACGTTGAACTGTTGTCCGTCCCGGTTGAAACCGCGGTGATCGTTTTCGGGAAAAACCGTTTGCCCGGTCATCCGGCCGGAAAGGAGACCCGACGCCAGCGGAAGCCGGACGATCAAGGCCACATTTTTGGCCTTGGCCCGTTCGAACAAGGCGGAGATGGGTTTTTGCCGGAACAGGTTGAAAATGATCTGCAACGACGCCAACCCTTCCTGCTCCAGGCAGAGCAGGGCTTCCTCCATGGATTCGACGCTGGCCCCGAAACGCCGTATCAAACCTTCCTCCTTGAGCCGCCGCAACCAGTCGAAGACCTCGCCCCGCTGGAGGACCTCGGCCGGTATGCAATGGAGTTGCGTCAAATCAAGGGACTCCATCCCGAGACGTTTCAAGGAAGCCTGGGTATGTTCGCGCAAACAATCGAAAGTAAAATTCGCCCTGCCTCCGGGTTCTGGAAACCGGCCGATCTTGGTGGCGACGAATACCCCGTCGCGCCTGGATTTGAGAAACTTGCCGATCCGCGTTTCGCTCAATCCCTTTCCGTAAACGTCGGCGGTATCGAAAAAAGAAACGCCGCTCGCAACAGCCGTTTCCATGATAGCCATCGCCGTTTTTTCGTCCACGTCGCCCCAGCAATCGCTTCCGATCTGCCAGGCGCCCAGCCCGATCTCCGAAACGCGCAGTTCCTCCGCGCCCAATTTGCGGTATTTCATTGAGAATCTGTATTACATATCAATTTGTTGATAATTTTATTGATTTCTTCGAATTTATTCTGTTTAAAAAGCCTCTTCATTTCTTTTTTTTGAAGACCATTTAGACTTATTTCGCGAGGATCGGGAATTTTCCAAGCCATTAAATCACATGGTTCAAATTTTAAAAGGCCATCAGGATACTTTCTAGCCAATTCCATGACTGACTTTCTCGCCAAATCTGAAAAAAGAACGGCCAAAAGAACTATTTCCATTCCCTCATACTTTTCATTTTTCCAATTACCTATGTACAGGGTATTTGTTGCAAACACTTTAGATTCGTTAACACAAATTAAAGGGTATTCTCTGACCATTCCCGATAAAATAAAATTTGAGGGCGGTTTAATTTGAGTTAAATACCAAGGCTCTCTCCTTCGACACCACAACGCCTCGTTAAATCTTAGCCTTTCGCCCTCTTCTATATAATTCCTTACAACTTTAGAAAATGACTTATCCCGTGGATAAAACAACCAAAGCCTTTCGTCATTTTCATCCAAATCTTCAAATTGCTTTCTATCCAAAATCGGGGCTTTCAAATGCTTTGTATTAGACACGACGGGCAACACATATTTATGACCAATTCCCAAATCTTTCATTTTGGATTTATTGAGGAGAAAGAACTTAACCCCTCCACAAACTATCCCAATATTAATCCGGATGACTTCTCCCAAAGAAATAAGTTTTGCTCTGGACAACCTTAAGCTTTGACCAGAACAAACAACATCGCGATTACTAGGGCTAAACCCATTAATGAAATTTTTACATACTTCGTTTCCAAAAAATCCTGAAGCAAACAACAATTCAGTTCCTTCTCTAGACGTCTCAAAAACAGGTTCCGGCAGGCTTTCTTCCTCAACTTTTTCAAATGAGGCGCGGATCAAATTCCGAATTTCCTTCGCATAATCGGCATATTTCCATGATGTCGGAAGAATAAAAGCAATCCGTCCTCCTTTCCGCAAATGAACCAAAGAATGCAACAAGAAAAATATCCAATAGTTTGAGTTCCCCGGAAGTTTGATTTTGTTATCTTCAGATAATTTTTTAACTACCCCGCGAACCCTTAAAGGCAGATTGCGGTTCCCAATGTAAGGAGGATTGCAAATTACGGCATCGACTCCTTTCTCTTGACCCATTGAATCCTTCCACCGCAAAAAGTCACCGCGAACAATTGTCACCTTATTAATTAAAAGCTCCTTGTCACATTCTCCATCCAAGACATCACAAGCAATAATTTCAGGCTGTCTCTTTTTCGGATATCTTTTTAATCTCTTTAAAACACTTCGAATTAAAGCCCCCTCCCCATAACAAGGATCCAAAATTCGCTTTGGATTTGCCGCCAAAACATATTTAGCCAGAGTGTCAGCCAAGCCTTCGGGGGTCAAGTGCCGACAAAATTTCGCCACTAATTGCCAATCTTCGAGATTTGGTTTTTCTGTATATTGTACTCTTGTCATCACCATGGGGTTTCTACCGCTTCCACAAACGGAACCCATGGGCGGCTGGAATTTCCATTATTATCAACTATCTCTTTTATCCATCTTAAGCACTCACCTTCTCTATCCCGCGCGATTCCTATCCATCTGTTATCAGCTTTATATAAATTTATAAATTCATTTCCTTTATAAATATGCAAAATCCAATGAAAAAATAAAATCGGGGTCAATAAGTGATGCGGGATCCTTGGAAGGATTCTATTTGCCTCGCTGGTAACTCCACCAGCCTGCCTATTCGCTGTGACCGTAAACTGCAAATGGCATCTAGGATGGCATTCCTTTTTTTTACCTAACTTTTCAAAGTCAAAATGCCATCCGACACCTTCATTTCTAGATGTTTGGCCATTAGATGCAGATGAAACAAACATGACTTGGGCACTTATTTTTTTTGCGATAAAGATCGAATCCCCATGATTTTTGTTTAGTCTCGAACACTCAAAAATCCATTCTCCTGTAACGCGTATCAAACCATTCTTTAGATCGGTCAAATTTTTCAAATCAAGGGGAGCAATCGTTATTCTGACTTGATCTTGAACCGACCACTTATTTTTGGATGGTTCAGTTAAAGTTATTAAACGAGCGTAATCCTGATTAAACCTAACTAACAGGTTCTTCAAGGCATTCAACTCTTCCTTTAACTCTTGAAAACGGAATTCTTCAGGCATCTTCTAATAGATGTTTGTCGGCCTCAAAAACATCATCAATAAAATATTTATCGGCAAATGAATCAAGAGATGCCCAAGCCGGCTCTGAGTAACTTGGGCGATTACCCATCTGGAGCCTCACAGCCTTAGTCGTCAATATTGCCTTTTTGGGCAAAAAGAAGTCTACCTGATCAGGTCGCAACCCATCGATAAAACCCTGACTTTTCAGGGTTATCTTGTATTCCCTATTTAAACTTTTCGCGAATCCCCCTTCCTCATATAATGAAAAATTGTGCTTATCGCATAAACTATTGGCAAAATTGATCAGCCTATGATACCAATACCTTTTTCCCATCAAATCACGAAAAGCTCCTTGATAAGCGCATTGATTTAGAAAGCCTTCTTCTTCGATTTTATCTAATTCTCCGGGTTTCAAACCCACCCTCACTGAACCTAAAGCCCCAGAAAATAAAAGTCCGTCGTACGGGATGATTTGATGTAGCATCCATTTTATTAATATTTTTCCCCTCCCCTTGCGCTCTTTAATCAGCTCTGTTTGAGGAGGACTGAATCGTTCAATTTCTTCTAAGTCCTTCTTTCCCACCTTAAGGATCTTACAAAACAGGTTAGCCCTCCATCCATCGCCCACTGAACCCATTGAGTCGAGAGCTTTCCTTATGACTTTAACTCCAGCGCCAATTTCCAAGATTTCCTTATTAGTATGCCCTTGTCCTTTTGGAATAAACCAATCAAACCCATATAACGCCGCCCATTCAAAGTTGGTTTTACTACCCAAATGGGTTTTCTCCGGAGATTGCCCTGTCCTTACAACCCATGCAGATAAGTGTTCTGGACAAATAGCCTCCAAATGGGTCTGCAGTTCAAATAGTTGATTTCTTCCATCTCCATCTTCTGAAAGTATAAGATCCCCCACAACAACATCAGGCAAGTTCTTTTTAGAAAAATAACCTCCCTGCTCGGCGATTTTCAAAGCGGTAGTGGTCTTGTCCTTTAACAACATGCATTTAACCTTCGCACCCAAGTTTTCTAATGCCTTCACGCTTGCATTAAGCGTGGTTCCATCATCATCAAATAACCACACCAATACTTCACTCATTGAAAAACCACCTCAATCCTGGTTTTATAATTTTGGCTAGGTCTTCTAAAGGATATTTGCGCCTGATATTGGTTCACTATGTCCCTTACAATCGTCAAACCTAATCCGGTTCCAGTTCCCAAAAATTCGTCAGGTATGCTGGTTGATTCAAAGGGGGAAAACCATTTCTCGGAATCTTTAATATCGACTTCTATACCCGTATTCTCTATAAAGAACGATCCTTTTCCACCTATGGTCCCTAAACGAATCCTCCCGTTCTTCCCTGAAAATTTAACAGCGTTTGAAAGTAAATTTCCAATTACAGATTCTAATTCTGGAGTAAACATTGGAACAGTTCTTATGTTCTTATCGACTTCTTTAAGATCTATGCTAACCCCCATGGTTTCTGCTATTCCCTGATATAAGGCAACGACGCTTTCCAAAACTTCCCTAAAAACTCTCTTCCTTCTTCTTTCCTTTTTGATATTGGCCATTGGCTCTAAAAAGCTTTCTACCTGCCTACCGATTCTATCGCTTGCCTTTTCTATCCAATCGATTGCTTCAAAGAAGCCTTTTTTACTTCCTTTGGATAATACCGATGCATAACCCTTTAACACGGCAACCGAATCATCAAGGATTTGGCGGCTTGTTCGGAACTCATGTGCAAAAGCTGAAAGCTGGAGTCCTCTAGATGCAAGGACACGGAGTATTGCTTCCCATGTCATTAAGGTAGCAAACGTATCCATTAACCTTAATTTCGAATCCTCTATCGCCTCATCCACCGGCGCAATGACATCATCCGGGATCTGTCTTTCTCGCGCCAGTTTCCTTAATTCGCTTGATGCTATTTCAATTTTTGAGATGGCCTCCTTGAATTGCGTCGGCGCATGAATCAAGGCATTTCCAAGTCTTCGTCCCTCCTTTTCTTCTCGATAGACGGAAGACCATTTGTAATAAACCACCGCCGCCCAATGAACACCGCGCCTGACCCAATCTATCAAATGAGAAAAGTTTTCGTTGGCGATAAAACCCTCTCTAGAAATCATGATTTCTAAATCAGGAGTAGTGTCTTCCCAAACAGAAATTTGACCAAAGGTTCTGTTTGCGGAGGGAATATGTAATAATGCTTTATCTAACTCTATATCCCCGAAATCATAATTTTCCGAGAGAATTTTTGTCATTTCCTGTGTATCTCGTCTTCTCTTTGCCGCATCCGCAGTTAAACCCGCCCAATCATCTCCAGGTTCACCATAGGGAAAAACTCGAAATGAATTATGATAAACACGAATCCCCCCATATTCCCGTCCCAATGCCTGGAGATCTCGCGTGTTTAACAATCCCGCACGATATTCCTTCTCATAGGTAAAAAGAAATATTTCCCCTTCGGGACGGAAGTTCTCTGGATAAGTCTTAGTGGTGTCCAAGAGAACTTCCAGATTCAAATTGGGTTTTTGTTTCTTAAAACTTATAGGGTCAAGTTCATATTTCGCGTTACCATTTTTATCCCATCCCAATTTCAAAACACCCCAAGCTTCTTTATAGAAATCTTCAACATCTGCCTCAATCCCCTCAAATTCTCCAAGACATTCAATTTCGAATTCCTTTTCATTGAGCATTTCTTTACGGCTATTTTTATGTTTGTTGGCTCGAAAAGAGTCGCGAAAGAAATGGATATCATATCCCAGTTTTTTTTTATCCTTTTCTGACCAACTATCCCTCAAACCTCTTAGAGTTAATATCGTGCCAGTATTCTTAGGTAAATCATTAGCGCTGACTTGATAATTGATTTGAATATCCGTCAAATCCTTAGACTTGGAATTCAATTTATCCCATTCAATTTCCGCCTTTAATCTACCAACCGGTTTAAACCCATTTTTTTTCCCATCGGTCCAGATTGTCTCAATTTCAAGAACCTCTGAAAGCATTCTAGCGGCGAATCTTCCTATACCCTTAGAACCAGCCATAATTCTTTCAAAGCGATTGCTTTTTCGATTTTCTCTTTTTAAACCAGTCGCTACCCTTAAAAATCCTCGTAGGAATGCATCGGGAGAAATACCCGTTCCATTATCCGAAAGCACTATCGTCCCCCCCGCCTCTAACGAATCAGCAGAGAGCTTAACGATAGTGGCATCGGCATCGTAGGAGTTTTTTATCAACTCCGATAAGGCCGTAAATTTTCTTGGGACAAGTTTTTGTCCCAACTCCTCAATAAGAGCCACATCAACAGAGAAATTTGCAATTTGTTGTTTCAAGAAGTTTTTCCTACCTAAAGCATATCTTGTCGGAATGCAAGTATCGGCATTTTACATAAGAAAATGGATTTTTCCACCATTGCTTGCCCTGTTATATAACCACAACCTCATTCCTGTTTTTTGCCGGTTTCTTGCGGAGCGGGCTCCGGGGGAGAAATGGCCCCCGCGGGTTGCTGGCCGGCCTCGCCAGGTCCAGCGTCACGCTGGCCGGGTCCGCCGGGAGGGGTTTCGCCTTCCTTGGGCTTGGGTTCGTCTTTTTTCGTGAGGAGGATGATGGAGATCCGGCGGTTGCTGGAATCCCTCGGGTCTTCAGGCACGTAAAGATCGGTGTAGGCGTACCCGACAATCCAGGAAAAACGATTTTTCGGGATCCCGTTCCGCTCCAAAGCCTCCCTGGCCGCGGAAGCCCTCTGCGACGAAAGGTCCCAGTTCGAGATCCCTCCCTTGCCGAACGGCACGGAGTCGGTGTGCCCCTCCACCGCGATTCTATGGGGCAGATCCCTGACCGTTTGCGCGACCAGCTGAAGCACGTCCCGGGCCCAGTCGTTGAGGA
>JACQPQ010000034.1 GCA_016207405.1 Gammaproteobacteria bacterium
AGTCCGAGTGGCGGCTCACCCCCGTGTCCAGTATGGCTACCACCACACCTTTCCCGGTGATCCCTTTCTTGTGAAGGAGGGGGACATTGAGCTTTTCGAGACCGTAGGGGATAGTTTGCCCCGTTTGCCCCAGCTGGTCTCGGTTAAACGGGTCCGAAAACTGAACGGGGGGTAAATGGACCTCCCCGCGAAAAATGCTGAAAGGTTTTTTTAAGGAGTTGGTGTACATGACACACCTCCTTGTGTAAAAGATATGGTTACACGGGTAGCCCCGTGTAAGGTCCTAGCAAAACAATCGAAGTATGGTAAACACGTTAGTGAAGGGTGTCAATTTAAAATAGGATTTAGGATTTAGGATTTAGGATTTAGGATTTAGGATTTAGGATTTAGGATTTGTAGGGTGGACAAAGCGAGCGTACGCGAGCGGTCCACCAATTCCAGCTAGGGTTCGATAAGCACAGGAGTAGCGACGATAACAATGTCGAATAACTCAATGATGTCTTGGTTTCGCATGCGAATGCACCCGTGGGAATGCGGTCGTCCAATGCTTGATTCATCGGCAGTACCATGGATATAAATAAACCGCTGCATCGTATCCACCGGCCCTAATCGATTAATGCCTTTTTCACATCCTGATAACCACAGAATACGAGTTAAGATCCAATCCCGATTGGGATATTGCTTTCCTAAGTTCTCTGAATAAATTTCGCCTGTGGGACGACGGTTGACAAATACACTCTTGGCCGGCATGCCGGCTCCAATTTTAGCTCGAATAATATGTCGCCCAACGGGAGTTTGATAACTTCCTTTTTCTTGGCCTACGCCAAAGGAAGAAGTAGAAATAGAATATTTCGTATCGGATTCTTTACCCCGGTCAGAAAATACATATAATTTTTGTTCTGGGATTCGAATAAGAAGGTGCATGCCCTCACCCGGCACTTCGTGCCGACCTCTCCCGCTTTTCGGGAGAGGTGAAATTGGCACATGCTGGTTTAAATTTATATATTCCAGGCTACCTGAACACCCAGGAGATCAGCCTTACCATCATATTTGCCATTTATGGCAGCAAAACTCGTTACTGCTCCTGTCGCAGCATTTAAAGGCGCTGTTTCATTCACTGGAATATTGTTTTCAAAAAACACGTGAGCATAACCCACATCAAAAACAACTTTCTGGCTGTTTGTACGATATTGGAAACCCACTGCAAGCCATTGACGGTCGGAATCAGGCAAACGAGAAGTTCTGTGTCTGTTTCGAACGGGTGAGTTATCATACATATATCCAGCTCGGACTGCCCAATTATCTGTTAAACGATAGTTGGTCCCAACAGAATACCTCCAAGTATCTTCATAATTTTGAGGGGTAATGGTGTCAGGTAAAGCAGTTTCCGGAAAATTAATCCTGAGCTTTTTGAATCGACTCCAATTAGTATAAGCAACATCTACTAGTAAGTCCCACTGAGGATTAAGACTCTGCGATAAACTAGCGGTTATAGTTTCTGGTAGAGTGACCCTTCCATTCACATGTTGTGGCACAAGGACCGTCGGGGCGGCTGCTACACCTGCGCCTTCAAATTTAGCCTTACCCTTCAAATCATAATTTATTTTAGAGCGATAGGCTAAACCCACTTTGGTACGTTCTTGGTTAAACCGAGCTAATAAACCAACATTCCAACCTGGACCCCAATCGTCCGCCGTGATCTTGGATTCAAAATCACCGGCTGCATCGGCCAATCGCGATGCATTGTTTAATTTTGCACGTAAGTATTGTGCACTCACACCCACCCCAGCAGAAAGCCACGGAGTGGCTTGATAAGCTAATGAAGGATTTAAATCAATAGTGATTAGTTCTGAACGAGTCGCATGATATCTTTGTATGGCATCCATATCATATTCTGTAGCAAGGCCAAATGGAGACGTGATACTAAATCCAACGCCCCAGCGGTCTGTTAGAGGATTCGTATAATGAATGGCTGGAAGCACAGAAGGAACGGCCGGATCATCGTGCTGCTTTCCTGTAAGGTTATTCGCCCCTGCAGGTCCTGTCGGGATAGTGCCACTCGTATGCGTATAATCAAAATCCCCATGAATATAAGTACCACTGGCCATCGCTTGATGTTTATTTAACTGCATTATTCCCGCAGGATTGTAAAACGCAGTAGACGCATCATACGCACTTGCTGCGGTTCCTGAAAAAGCAGTCCCTAGATAGGATGAGGCTGCCTCATTGTTTTGGAACCCAGACGCCCAGAGAACTGTTGAAACACTGAGTGACAGAATTCCAAGTAAACATTGATTCAATCGAACTCTCATAAAACCTCCTTTCATAGTTAAATGTTAAGCCCTAACTTTTGAAGAAGCCTTCCTTTGCAACCGAAAGGCATCCTTATCAAGAGTGGGGAACACCATACACCATTTCGAAAATAAAAAAAAGAAGTTTCAAATTTTGACGTGACTCAGTCGTAAGGCATTGTAAACAACCGATACAGAACTCAAACTCATGGCAAATGCAGCTATCATGGGGGATAAGAGTAAACCCGTAGAAGGGTATAAAAGCCCCGCAGCAATCGGTATACCTAAAGCATTATACAAAAAGGCAAACATCAAATTCTGACGCATATTTCGAACCGTGGCAGAAGATAAAAGCCGTGCGGTTACAATGCCTCGCAAATCACTCTTTACCAAAGTAACCTCTGCGCTTTGCATGGCAATATCTGAGCCCGTTCCCATTGCAATCCCAACATCCGCTTGTGCTAAGGCAGGCGCATCGTTGATGCCATCCCCTACCATAGCGACGCGATGCCCTTTTTGTTGAAGATTGGAAATGATCTGCATTTTATCTTCTGGTCGCACTTGGGCATGAATTTCGCCAATGCCTAAACGAGATCCTATCGCTTCTGCCGTCCCCAAAGCATCACCCGTTGCCATGACTATTTCAATGCCCATAGCTTGAAGCGCTTCCAAAGCATCTGGAGTAGTTGTTTTAATTGGATCAGAAATCGCAATAACGGCTTTCAATAGATTATCGACCGCAACAAAGATCACACTCGAACCCTGCGTACGAAGATATTCTGCCTGCTTGACCAGTGCAGGATCTGGAATGCCCTGCTGTTTTAAAAACGCACGATTACCCACAACAAGTGTTTTGCCTTCCACCTGCCCTTGGATCCCAAAACCGCTTTCTGACTTAAAATATTCAGGTTTTCTGAGCACAAGGTTTCGTTTTCTAGATTCTTCTATTAAGGCTTTTGCAAAAGGATGCTCGCTCGCCTGTTCCAAACTGGCTACACCTCGAATAATCTCATCTTCAGAAACATCCGGGCAAAGAACTATTTTTTCAAAGCCGGGTTTACCTAAGGTTAGAGTTCCTGTTTTATCCAGGATAATCGTATCCACACGACTCAGGTGCTCTATAGCTCTGGCACCCCTAAACAGAATGCCGGCCTTCGCGGCCCTTCCAAAAGCGACTCTAACCGATAAAGGCGTCGCAAGCCCCAGTGCACAAGGACACGCAATAATGAGAACCGATACCGCACTGATAAGTGCATACAGTAAACTGGGAGAAGGGCCCCATGCCCACCATATTAAAAATGTGAGAAAAGAAATCCCAATCACACCGAGCACAAAATAGTGAGCAACACTATCGGCAAGTTTTTGCATGGGCGCACGCGAACGCTCGGCTTCGGCTACGCACGCTATGATCTGTGCAAGAACCGTCTGCATTCCCACATGCGACGCACGCATCGCGACACTTCCATTGGTATTCAAGGTTGCCCCTATCAATAGATCACCAGGCTGTTTTTTAACCGGAAAAGATTCACCGGTTAACATGGATTCATCCACGCGACTTTCGCCTTCTACGACGACACCATCTACCGGTATAGTTTCACCCGGCCGAACTCGAAGCAGATCACCCACACAAACCTTTTCCAAAAGAATATCTTCTTCCTTCCCCTCTCCCATTATTTTTCGAGCCGTTTTGGGAGAAAGCCTCATCAGGGAACGAATGGCATCCGACGTTTTGGCGCGAGCAGAAAGTTCTAAAATTTGACCCCAAAGCGTCAAAGAAATAATCACGGTAGCCACTTCAAAATAGACGGCGAGGCGACCTCCCACCCAAAATGAGAGTGGGAATAACTCCGGGAAGATTGTTGCCGTAACACTGTAAAGAAAAGCAGCGCCTGTCCCACAGGCAATGAGCGTCCACATATTGGGTTTTCGGGCAATTAACGACTGTGCCCCTCGAATAAAAAAAGGCAAACCTGCCCAGAGAAGAACGGGGATTGAAAGTAAAAAGGCAGTCCAGTTTTGCTGGGGTGGGGAAAATCCTTCAAGCTTATGCCCCACCATGGCAAGGGTCATCACGAGAAGGGTAAACGGTAAACTCCACACAAATCGCAACCGAAAGTTTTTTAATTCGGGCGACTCCTCCTCTTTTAGTGGTTTTGGCAGAAAAGCCTCAAGCGCCATACCACATTTCGGACAGATCCCTGGCTTCGTCTGCCTAACTTCAGGATGCATCGGACAAGTGTATTCAGTCACTTCATTCATAGGGAGAACTAGATAACGCAATGAGATAAATGAGTGAATTGAACGCAGTTTATAGGGTTAATTCACTAATTATTTCTTTTTTTAGGTAAATTGACTAAAATGGTTCTTAAAATGGTTCTAATATAATGAGTATAACCAAACCAATCAAAAACCACATTCAGGCTTTAAGAGCTGAATATGAGGTCCTTCGTAAGGGAAAGGATTCTCTTTTAGTCATGATCGATGAGGCAGAAATACCGGAAAGTGTATACAACTCAAACGCTATAGAGAACTCTACACTTACTCTCAAGGAAACCGAAAAGATTCTTTTGGATATGGAGGTTGCACGAAATATTTCATTACGTGAAGTTTATGAGGCAAAAAACCTTGCTCGAGTCATCGGTTATATTCGCAACAAATCACAAGAGACGGAAGTAAACCGAGAACTTGTATTGTTTCTGCACCAGATGCTTATAGGCGGAATTGACGACCAGATCGCCGGACGCTTTCGAGAACCCGGCGAATATGTGCGCGTCGGTACACACATCGCACCCGCTCCAGAACACGTTGAGAAATTGATTGGATCTATTATCATCGAGTATGCCAGTGACTTGTCCGCTTACTTTTTAGATAAAATCGCGAAATTCCATTTGGATTTTGAAACCATCCATCCATTCTGCGATGGCAACGGTCGTATCGGTCGCGTACTGCTCTCTTTCCAACTTCAGCATCTCGGTTTCCCTATGATTATTATTCGGGATTGTGAGAAAAAAAAATACTACCAATCTTTTGGCGACTATCGCGACAGTAACAACACCAAAACATTGGAAAAAATTATCTCTCTTGGACTGACCGAATCGTTTCATAAGCGAATCGCCTACCTTAAAGGTGACAACATTATTAGACTGTCCGAATTTACGAAAAGGCACGGCAAGTCTGCCTCAGCAATAACGAACGCTGCTCGTCGACAGAACATTCCAGCCTTTAGAGAGAAGGGTGTTTGGAAGATCAGTGGAAATTTCGAGTATACAAAAAGTCTGTAATAGGGGAAGAAAATAGAGGATAGACAAACCCTAGTCACTTGAGTCACAATTTTGGCTATGCCAAAACAGAATGAAATCATTTTAGTGCTGCATGGCCCTAATTTAAACTTATTGGGAACTCGCCAGCGCGAAATTTATGGCTCCGTTCCCTTACAAATTTTAAATCAGCGGTTGGTCAAATTAGCGGCTCAATTTGGCCATAAGCTCATCTCTAAACAGAGTAATAGTGAGCATGCCCTGATTGAAGAGATCCATCAAGCACCTAAAAAAGGAGTTCGGTTTATTCTCTTTAACCCTGCTGCATTTACGCATACGAGCGTGGCTTTGCGGGATGCTCTCCTTGCAGTATCGCTGCCTTTTATTGAAGTGCACCTCTCTAACCTCTACGCACGAGAACCTTTCCGGTCTCATTCCTATTTTTCAGATATCGCCCTCGGCGTTATCGTTGGGTTTGGATCAAAAGGATATGAGTTAGCACTCCATGCCGCCATCGATTACCTGGCTATCGAAAAAACTCCATAACCTTATGGATATCCGAAAAATAAAAAAACTTATTAAACTTTTAGAACAATCTGGGATCTCTGAACTTGAAGTTAAAGAGGGCGAAGAATCCATTCGGATTAGCCGGCATGGAACCATTATTCATGCTGATCGCGCTCTCCCCTCCCAACCCTCACCTCCTTCCTCCGAAAAACAAGAAAGTCAAACAGAACCCCCTCCTCGTCCCCCAGATCATACGCAACATACAATAAAAGCGCCCATGGTCGGTACATTTTATCGCTCGCCTTCGCCCAACCTTCCTCCATTTGTAAACGTGGGACAGAAGATAGGCAAAGGAGATATTCTGTGCATCATTGAGGCCATGAAGATGTTCAACCGTATTGAAGCAGATCAAGAAGGGCTCCTCCAAAATATTTTAGTTGAAAGTGGACAGGCTGTAGAATTTGACCAGCCGCTTTTTATCATTCAACTGGCATAATGGCTTAACATAAAGGGTGCCTTGGAATGCTAGACAAAGTTGTGATTGCCAATCGGGGGGAAATTGCACTCCGAATTTTACGAGCCTGCAAAGAACTCAATATTAAAACGGTAGCCGTTCATTCCACCATAGACAAAGATTTGATGCATGTGCGGTTAGCCCATGAATCCGTCTGTATAGGCCCCCCCTCCCCTTTGCAGAGTTATCTCAATGCCCCCGCTATCATCTCTGCTGCCGAAGTGACCGATGCGGTTGCTATCCATCCAGGCTATGGTTTTCTATCTGAAAATGCGGACTTTGCCGAACAAGTGGAAAATAGCGGCTTTATATTCGTAGGCCCCACCCCTCAGAATATCCGCCTTCTAGGAAACAAGTTAGCGGCACGCGCGCTCATGCAAAAAATGGGAATTCCATGTGTTTTGGGAGGAGAAGGCGCTTTAAGTGATGTCCTGGAAACCCAATATGCGCTTGCAAAAAAAATTGGCTACCCCATCATCCTTAAAGCTGCCGCAGGAGGGGGGGGGCGCGGCATGCGGGTCATCCATAGCGAAGCGGCACTCGCGAATGCCGTTGCCATCACTCGGTTAGAGGCAAAAAACGCTTTTAATGATCCTGCGATATATATGGAAAAATTTTTAGAAGATCCGCGTCACATTGAAGTCCAGGTGATTTCAGATGGACAAGGACACGCCATTTTCCTCGGAGAAAGAGAGTGTTCATTGCAACGCAAACACCAGAAGATTCTAGAAGAAGCCCCCGCATCCATACTCACGCCCGCTCTCCGGCAGGACATGGGTGAACGGTGTGTCAATGTATGTTTGGAAACGGGGTATCGAGGCGTTGGAACTTTTGAATTCCTTTACCAAGAAGGGCAATTTTATTTTATTGAAATGAACACAAGGCTTCAGGTTGAGCATCCTGTCACAGAAATGGTCACAGGCATAGATATTGTCAAAGAGCAGCTCTCACTTGCAGCAGGCGAACCATTATCTGTGCGACAAGAAGATGTCACCGTGCGAGGGCACGCCATCGAATGCCGCATCAATGCGGAGCATCCTATGCATTTTACACCGAGTCCAGGCGTAGTAACCTTTTATCATCCTCCTGGGGGCCCTAGTGTCCGAGTGGACTCTCATCTTTATACTGGGTATGTCATCCCTCCGTATTATGATTCTTTAGTGGCTAAAGTCATCACACACGGAGAAACCCGTTCTATTGCGATTTCAAGAATGGTCCATGCTCTGGAAGAAATGGTGATAGAAGGGGTGGATACGCTCATTCCTTTGCATAAAGAAATTTTACACGACACTGCTTTTTTAGAAGGCCACATTCACACACATTTTTTGGAAAGAAAGTTAGGGATAAGCTAATTTTTTGAGGCCATTCCAAGAATATGTTTTACAAACATTATGTTTTTCGAACATAATGTTTGTAAAACATATTTAGTAACCCCTCACCCCCTAAAAACCCTGTCATCGCAAGGCAGAGGCGAGCGTCGGATACGAAAATTTAAAACCCAGTTGTTTTAATCGTTCGGGAATGACGTTCTGCCCACCAAGCAAGAGTTCTTCTCCCATCTGACCGAACAGTATTTTGATTACAAAAGCCGGCATGGTTAAGCATAAAGGCCGGTGCATCACACGGGCTAACTCTTTTGCAAATGCCTTTTGAGTAACACACTCTGGCGCGCATAAATTGACAGGCCCTGTGATCTCAGGGTGTTGCAGAAGAAAAAGAATGGCATAGACCAAATCATGAATATGAATCCATGAAAAGGGTTGACACCCGCTTCCGAGGCGACTGCCCAATCCAAACCAAAAGGAAGGTTCTAGCTTTTTTAACACCCCTTCCCACCGTTTTAATACCACTGCAAATCGCATAAGGGTTACTGGAATACCTGCCGAGACAGCTGGTTTTGTCGCTTCTTCCCAAGCTTGAGTTACTTCACTTAAAAAATCGGATGGATGTCCCCAATGAATTTTATGCGCTTCAGTCATGGGAGGTGGCAGCTTTTCTTCAACAGGCTGCCTCCCATAAATGCCTATTGCGCTGGTATTATAAAGATGCGGCTTTTTTTGCTCCGCACGTGCCGCCCAAGCCACCAATTTTTGAGTGGCATGGACGCGGCTGTCTTTTATTTTCTTTTTTATGCGATCACTCCAACGGCTTTCCCCTATGTTTTCTCCTGCCAGGTTAATAATGGCATCAAACGAGTCGGGCAAAAGGGTATCGAGTTCGTTCCAAGAGTAGGGAGTCACCGTCGGTCCAAAAACTTTTGCGATTTTGTTAGCTGAACGGCCTATGACGACTAGTTCGTGATGTTCCTTCAATAAGGCTGGAACAAGATTTCTCCCCACAAAACCTGTAGCGCCAGCAAGAATTATTCTCATGGATTGTCTCACATTATTTTACTCATTATAGACCTGGAATTGGTGGACCGCTCGCTCAAGCTCGCTTTGTCCACCCTACAAAAACTTTTAGCGAGCAGCAGGCAGCGGAAAATACATAGTGAACCACCCATCAGTGAGAGATTACCTCGGGCAGAAAGAAGCACTTGAGACTTAAAAGACATTGATATAGAGTATCTTTCAATTCTCTTAGGCTTGATGCCGTAAAGGAGTCCACAATGATTTTTTCAATTTACCGCTACAATCCTGAACAGGATAAAAAACCCTACATGCAAGAGTTTGAAATCCCTTCTGATTTTGGTAAAAATAAAATGGTATTGGATGCGCTTATTTTTATAAAAGCTAACCAGGATGAAAGCCTTTCGTTTCGACGATCCTGTCGAGAAGGCGTATGTGGTTCGGATGGTCTCAATATCAATGGCAAAAATCAGTTGGCATGCATTACCCCCATTACAGACGTTTCCAATCGAAAAAAAATAGTTGTCCGCCCTCTTCCAGGTCTACCTGTTATTCGAGATTTAGTAGTAGATATGGACCTTTTTTACAAGCAATATGAACGCATGGAACCTTATTTACAGAATGACACCCCTCCTCCTGAAAAAGAACGTTTACAGTCTCCTCAAGAACGCTCCAAACTGGATGGGTTGTATGAGTGTATTTTATGTGCCTGCTGCTCTACATCTTGCCCTCCTTTTTGGTGGAATCCAGATAAGTTTGTTGGACCTGCGGGCCTTTTACAAGCCTACCGTTTTATAGCCGATAGCCGAGACACCGCCAAAGAAAAACGTTTAGCTAAACTGGGCGACCGTCATAGCCTATTTGGGTGTCGAGGGATTATGGATTGTATCGATGTTTGTCCTAAACACCTCAATCCCACCCATGCCATTGGTATGCTAAAAGAAAACCTTGTGAAGGGAGGGTAGACATCCCTTAAACCTTATGATGAATACCGCATGGCAAAGTTCATATTTTTCTGCCAGCAATGCTTCTTACCTTGAAGCCTTATATGAAGATTTTTTAAAAGCCCCGGAAGCTGTCCCCGCCGACTGGCAAACGGTGTTTAAGAGTCTCCCGGGATCACCTGGCGCTCCTCAAGATATTCTTCATTCTGAAATAAGAAATTATTTTTATAAGCAGGCAAGAGAGCCCAAAAAGCTCTCACCCCAAACATTCTCGGCCCCCCTTCCCCGCGACATTGACCACGAAAAAAAACAAGTCCGCGTCATACAACTTATTAACGCTTTTCGGTTTAGAGGCCATCAGTTAGCCAACTGTGATCCTTTAAACCTCTGCGATAAAAAAGTTCTGCCCGAATTAACGCTTAGTTTTCATAACTTATCGGAAGAAGACACTTCTCTTGTCTTTAACACGGGAACTTTTTTAAATTCGGTCGACTTGCCTTTGCGAGAGATCTTCCAAGTCTTATCGGACACCTATTGCAAAACGATTGGGCTTGAAGTGATGCACATGACAGAAACCCAAGAAAAGCGATGGATTCAAAATCGCTTTGAGTCTATTCGGGGAAAGCCCCAATTTTCCGCTGACATTAAAACTCAAATTTTAAATAAACTCATTGCTGCAGAAGGCTTAGAAAAATACTTGCATACGCGCTATGTTGGACAGAAACGATTTTCATTGGAAGGGGGTGAAAGTATCATTCCCGCCCTCGACGACCTCATTTCTCGCGCAGGCGCTTCAGGGATTAAAGAAATTGTGATTGGCATGGCCCATAGAGGACGATTAAATGTTTTGGTCAATCTATTGGGAAGGTCCCCTGAGCGCCTCTTCCAGGAGTTTGAAGGAAAGTACGAAAATAATGGGGGCACAGGTTCTGGGGACGTCAAATATCACCTCGGCTTTTCCTCTGATATTCAAACTAAAAACGGCCCCATACATGTTGCGCTTGCCTTTAATCCTTCTCACCTTGAAATTGTTTCCCCTGTAGTCGTCGGCTCCGTGCGCGCAAGGCAATACCGGTATCAAGATCTCGAAAAAACGACGGTATTGCCAGTTATGCTCCATGGAGATGCGGCTTTTTCAGGACAAGGCGTGGTGATGGAAACGTTTAATATGTCACAAACGCGCGGATTTTCTGTAGGAGGAACGCTTCATATTATTCTCAATAACCAGATTGGGTTTACGACGAGTCAACCACAAGATGCCCGCTCAACCTCGTATGCTTCCGATGTCGCTAAAATGGTTCTGGCGCCCATTTTCCATGTGAATGCCGATGATCCAGAAGCTGTTCTATTCGTCATGGAAGCCGCTTTCGATTATCGCATGACTTTTAAAAAAGATGTTGTGGTGGATTTGGTTTGCTACCGGCGCCATGGTCACAATGAAGCGGATGAGCCTTCTGCGACTCAACCCGTCATGTATCAACGCATCAAACAGCACCCAACCACCCTAACGCTTTACAGTCAAAAACTCATACAAGAAGGTCTTTTAACGGAAGAAGGACGGAACCATTTATCTAAAGATTATCGCGCTCTCCTTGAAGCCGGAAACCCTGTGATCTCCAATCTCATCAATAAAACCTCACGTCCTTTTCTTAAAGACTGGATGCCGTTTTTGGGACAAACCGATACCTTAACCACAACGGATGTGAATACCAAGGTGCCTGAAGACACCCTTAAGAAGCTGGCTTATCAACTTGAACAAATGCCCAAAAATTTTACCCTGCATCCTCGTGTCAAAAAAATAATGGAAGACAGGCAAAAAATGACGCGAAGCGTTTTACCAGCAGACTGGGGGTATGCGGAAACCCTCGCGTATGCCAGTTTGTTGAATGAAGGGTTTGCGATACGTCTTTCGGGGCAAGATACCAGCCGAGGAACATTTTTTCACCGACACGCCGTATTGCATGATGCGGAAAATGGAAAAACCCACACACCATTAGCGCATATAAAACCTGAACAACCGCTCTTTATGGTTATCGATTCCCCCCTTTCCGAAGAAGCAGTCCTTGCCTTTGAATATGGGTATTCTACAACCGATCCCAAAACCTTAGTGATTTGGGAGGCGCAGTATGGCGATTTTGCGAATGGCGCACAGGTGGTCATCGACCAATTCATTAGTTCTGGAGAGCAAAAATGGGGGAGGTTATCGGGGCTTGTCCTATTTTTGCCGCATAGCTATGAGGGACAAGGGCCAGAACATTCTTCCGCGCGATTGGAGCGCTATCTTCAACTCTCGGCCCAACATAATATGCAAGTTTTAGTTCCCTCAACCCCCGCACAGGTTTTCCATATGCTTCGGCGGCAACTGAAAAATCGCGTACGAAAGCCGCTGATTGTGATGACGCCTAAAAGCATACTGCGGCATAAACTTGCAACGAGCACGCTAGCGGAACTTGCGGAAGGGTCATTTCAGCCGGTTATAGGAGAAATAAACCCTCACGATCCTAAAAAAATAACGCGAATCATTTTATGCAGCGGAAAGCTTTATTACGATCTTCTCGTTAAAAGAGAAGAAACTAAAAATACGACAACCGCTATTTTCCGCATTGAGCAATTGTATCCTTTTCCAGAAGCGCATTTTTGTGCAAGCTTAGAACAGTATTCAAACGCTCAGGAAGTCGTGTGGTGTCAAGAAGAACCTAAAAACCAGGGTGCTTGGTATTCGAGCCAACACCATTTTCGGCATTGCCTTCAAAAAGGCCAGACGTTACAGTATGTGGGCCGCCCAGATTCTGCTTCGCCTGCGGTAGGATATAGTACGGTTCATGCACAACAAGAAGAGGCTATTCTAAAAGAAGCCTTACAAACCTAAGGACGCTACCGATGAGAATTGAAATCAAAACCCCAACCTTCCCAGAATCCATAGAAGAAGGCACGGTTGCCAAGTGGCATAAAAAAGAAGGCGACACCCTCGAACAAGACGAAAATCTAGTCGACATTGAAACCGATAAAGTTGTCTTAGAAGTACCTGCTCCTAAACGCGGAAAGCTCATTTCTATTCAAAAACCAATCGGCAGCGCAGTCAAAGCAAAGGAGGTTTTAGCAGTTATCGATACGGAAATGGAAAAGGGGGAAGGGAAAATGGAAAAGGAAAAAATGGCTTCAGGTGAAATGATTCAAAAATTAATCAGCCCTGCCGTTCGCCGCCTTATCGAGCAACACCATCTTTCTATCACTGACCTACAGAAAGAAGGCCGCATTACGAAAGAAGACGTATTAGCTGCGGTTAAGAAAAAAACAACCCTTACTCCCGCTCCTCTTGCGGTCAAGCCACAAGAAACACAAAGTGATCTCCGCCCCCAAAAACGTGTGCCGATGACGCGGCTTCGTGCCCGCATTGCAGAACGCTTAGTGAACGCTCAACATAATGCCGCTATTCTCACGACCTTCAACGAGGTTAATCTTCAAGCTATCAAAAAATTACGAGAAGATCACCGAGAGTCCTTTGAAAAAACGCACGGAATTAAATTGGGATGGATGTCCTTCTTTGTAAAAGCCACCCTAGAGGCTTTAAAGCGCTTTCCAGAAGTCAACGCCTCTATTGACAGCCAAGATATTGTCTATCATGGGTTTTATGATATTGGCGTTGCCGTTTCAACCCCACGAGGATTAGTGGTTCCTATTGTAAGAAATGCAGATCTCATGACATTAGCAGACATTGAGCGCACTATTGACGACTATGCTAAACGAGCTAAAGACGGAAAGCTTTCGTTAGAAGAAATGACAGGAGGCACCTTTACCATAACGAATGGCGGTGTTTTTGGTTCTCTTTTTGCGACACCTATTTTGAATCCTCCGCAAACCGCCATCCTCGGTATGCATAAAATACAAGAACGTCCCATCGCAGAAAAAGGAGAAATCGTTATTCGGCCCATGATGTATTTGGCACTGTCTTATGATCACCGTTTAATCGATGGCCGAGAAGCCGTCAGTTTTGTCGTCACTATTAAAGAAGTTTTAGAAGAACCTTCTCGTTTGTTATTAGAAATTTAGGATTGCAAAATTTAAGGAAGTTAACCATGCCACAAGAACACTATGATGTTGCGATTATCGGCGCTGGCCCTGGGGGCTATGTCGCTGCGATTCGTGCTGCGCAAAAAGGCTTTAAAACCATTTGCATAGACAAATGGGTTAACAAACAAAATCAATCCACTCTGGGTGGGACCTGCCTCAATGTCGGGTGTATTCCCTCCAAAGCCCTCCTCGACTCCTCCGAAGTGTACGCCAAACTTAAAAGCATTGGAGAACACGGTATCCAAGTCGAAAATATTCAAGTCGATATCGAAAAGATGATGGCAAGAAAAGACAAAATTGTCTCTTCTTTAACCAAAGGCATTGAATCCCTTTTTAAAGCCAATCAAGTCGTCTGGCGTTCCGGGCAAGCAAAATTGGTCTCTCCAACAGAAATAAAAATTTCTTCTGAAACCATCACGGCAAGCCATATTATTCTTGCGCCCGGCTCTCTTCCCATTTCTATTCCTCACCTCTCTTTTGACGATAAAACTATTGTGGATTCAACCGGTGCACTGGAATTTCCAAACCTTCCTAAAAAACTCGGCATTATCGGCGCTGGGTTTATTGGGCTTGAACTCGGCAGCGTATGGAATCGTTTAGGTTCAGAAGTAACGATTCTAGAAGCTCAAGCAGAATTTTTACCCATGGTTGACCGGCAACTGGCCGATATCGCTTATAAGGAATTTACAAAACAAGGCATACGTATTCTCCTCGGTACCCAAGTGGTTAAAGCATCCAGCACAAAAACAGGCGTTCAGGTGCTGTACCAAAAAGGCCAAAAAGAAGAAAAGTTAGAAGTAGATAAACTCGTTGTCGCTGCAGGTAGACGTCCTTATTCAGAACACATCGCTGAATCAACATCCGGATTAAAAATAGACAAGAAAGGATTCATCGAAGTAGATCAGCATTGCCGTACCTCTCTTCCCAATGTGTATGCTATCGGCGACGTTGTGCGGGGGCCCATGCTGGCGCATAAGGCTTCCGAAGAAGCTATTGCCGTGATTGATACCCTTACAACCGGTCATGGACATGTTAATTATTCAGCGATTCCATCGGTCGTTTACACCCATCCTGAAATCGCATGGGTTGGTAAGCGAGAAGAAGAACTCAAGTTGGAAGGCATAGAATATAAAGTCGGCACCTTTCCTTTTGCAGCCAATGGCCGAGCTAAAGCCATGAATGAATCGGTAGGTTTAGTGAAAATTTTAGGAGATAAAACAACGGATAAATTGCTAGGACTTCATGTTATAGGTCCTTTTGCCTCTGAGCTGGTTCATCAAGGCGTCATCGCAATGGAATTTGGGGCGAGTGTGGAGGATTTGCAACTCATTATATTTGCACACCCTACCTTAAGTGAGGCAGTCCACGAAGCTGCGCTTTCTGCAGATGAGCGTGCTATCCATAGGGTGAATAAGGGGTTAGGGGTTAGGGGTTAGGGATTAAAGGGAATAGAAAAGTGAATCTTCATGAATATCAAGCTAAACAAATTTTCAAGGATTACGGTCTTCCTGTTCCCAAAAGCGTATTGGTAACATCCCCTGAGAAAATAGAAACGGCTCTCAACGATGCCGAAAAAACCTTTACTTCCAAAAATTGGGTGATTAAAGCTCAAGTTCATGCAGGTGGAAGAGGCAAAGCGGGTGGAATTGTACGTGTTTCAAGCCGAAAAGAAGCCGGGGAAGCCATTATGCGCCTCATCGGTAAACGTCTCGTGACCTACCAAACCAACACAATAGGCCAACCCATTCACCAAGTCCTGCTGGAAGAAGCCTCTTCAATAGCCCGTGAACTTTACTTGGGCGCTGTGATTGACCGCGCCTGCCAACGCATTGTCTTTCTGGCTTCCTCTTTCGGAGGTGTTGAAATCGAAGAAGTCGCTGCCAAACATCCTGACAAAATTTTTAAAGTGAAGTTGTGCCCCATGCTTGGGATCATGCCCTATCAAGGACGACAACTGGCTTTTAAACTCGGTTTTTCAAATAAACTGGTCACCCAATTTGTGGAACTTCTCGCACAGTGTGGCAAACTTTTTGTGGAATCTGATCTCAGTCTCCTTGAAATCAATCCCCTGGTGGTTACAACAGATCTCTCTTTAGTGTGCCTCGATGCTAAAATTGTCGTGGACGACAATGCCCTATACCGCCAAAAAAAACTGGCCGCTCTTCGAGATCTCACGCAAGAAGATGAACGTGAACGGAAGGCCAAAGAATGGGATTTAAACTACATTTCTCTCGATGGGGAAATCGGCTGTATGGTCAATGGCGCAGGCCTTGCAATGGCTACGATGGATCTGATTCAATTACAAGGCGCCTCCCCAGCTAACTTTTTAGATGTCGGAGGAGGCGCCACACGAGAAAGAGTCGCTGCCGCTTTTAAAATTATCCTCTCCGATCCAAAAGTAAAAGCCGTGTTAGTGAATATTTTCGGAGGAATTGTTCGGTGTGATGTTGTCGCAGATGGAATTGTCTCTGCCATCAAAGACGTCGAAGTTAAAGTTCCTGTCGTTGTTCGGTTAGAAGGCACTCACGCTGAAGAAGGCGCAAAACTTTTAACCCAAAGTGGCCTGCACATAACTCCAACACGTACTTTGGCAGAAGCCGCTTCTCGCGTTGTGAACTTGGTTAAAAAGTAGGGTGAACAAAATGAAATGGACTTTCTTCCTCATTCTCTTAGGCACTCCGACTATTTTTACAATGGCAGCGGAGCCAGAAAACCCAACCACCCTTGCCGCGGTACTTCAAAAAGTGATGGACCGCCACCCGATAGTACAAGCCTATAAAGCCCGCAAAGAAGTCGCCCAACAAGGGGTGAGCGAACAAAAGTCTACTTTTTTTCCTACCTTAGATCTCACGCTCGCCATGGGAGATGAGTGGAACAACAACGCAACTACTCGCACACGTTACGAGGGTAATGATCTCCATAAACTCTTACGTCAAGAAGGTAATCTTACTCTCACGGAACGCCTGTTCGATGGGTTTGATACCTTAAGCCGAGTACGTGCCGCAAAAGAACGCAACCAGAATGCGCACTATGCGGTACACACAGTGGGAGAAAAGCTCGCCGTTCGCACCATAGAACTTTATCTGAATGTGCTCCGACAGAGAGCTTTAGTTCAGATCGCAGAAGAAAGTGTTCGCACTCACCAAGACATTCTCTCCAAAATAGAAAGGCGAGAAGAACTGGGATACGATAAAAAATCAGACGTTTATCAAGCAAAAAGCCGCTTAGCACTCTCAAAAACACGAATGCACGCTCAAAAGGGAGGGCTGGAAGAAGCGACATCCTCCTATTTTGAAGTGGTTGGAGAAACGCCTGGAAACTTAGAACCTCCTTCGTTTGACGCAGCATGGACTTATCTCTCCATAGAAGAAGCGATTGAAACCGCCTTGAAAGATAATCCCAACCTTCAAGCGGCACAAGCCAATACCTCCGCGAGTCGATGGGATATTCATACGGCCAAAGCACCCTTTTTCCCGGCTTTGAATTTAGAACTGACAGGTGCAGAAGCTGAAAATTTAAGCGGGGTTAAAGGACAAGATGATTCTTATTTTGCAGCGCTTCGTCTTCGTTATAACTTATTTAAAGGAGGTGCTGATCAAGCCCGCAAGAAAAAGGCGGTGGAAACTTATTTCCAGGCGAGTGCCGAAGAAACAGAAGAAAAAAGACAACTCCGAGAAGAAATGCGACGCACCTGGAGTAGTATAGAAGTGGCACGCGCCCAAATGGTTGAAGAGAAAGAACACCTGAAAATATCTGAGCAGTTAGTTGAGGTTTACCTAAAACAATTTCTGATTGGTACCCGACCTTTACTTGCTCTTTTAGATGCTGAAGACGAACGAGCATCTGCCAAAACTAATTTAAAAAACTACGAAACTAAATTATTGTTTGAACAGTTTAGATTGTTATCCGCCACAGGGCAGGTTTTAAAACGGCTAAATGTTTCACTCAAACTAAAGTGAGATCCCATCGGTATATACTCCTCATGAATGAAGATGCTGCTTTTTTCACCTCTCTCCCGCCAGCGGGGGAGGGGGTAACATAGTCAGTATCGTCAAATTATGACCGCGCGCAGTATACCTTAATCCTAAATCGTATCCTCTTCTTCAAGTTTCATGGTACACGCGATGCGGCCAAAATTTCTTGTAGGTCGGCTGCTGGTCTTCGCACAGTCAACAGTGAGCGAAGCTGTCCCGTTTCATTTTGTCGGATTCTTCGCTTACGCTCAAATCCGACCTACAGGGTGGTTTTGCCATGGTTTTTGAAGAGGATACAAGGATTCGATGACTAAATCCTTCATCCTAAATCCTAACTCCTTCTTAATACAGCACTCTAAACTTAAGCGTATGTGGCACTCTTTTTAGCTCCTGAATCACTGCCTTAGGATAATTTTTATCGACATCCGTAATGAGGTATCCAATGATTTCGTTAGTCTTTAAATACTGTCCGACAATATTAATGTGACTCTTTGCCAAGATACCATTCACCTTCGCCAGTATGCCTGGAACATTTTCATGAATATGCAGCAATCGGTGCGCATTCACCTGCTCCGGTAATTGAATGGCCGGAAGATTAACACTTCCTAAAGAATTTCCTGTATTGATATAGGCAATGAGCTGAGAGGGAACATATTCTCCAATCGCTTTTTGCGCCTCTTCCGTTGCACCCCCTACATGGGGCGTGAGAATAACATTGTCACATTTATCTAATGGTGACTGAAACTTCGCGTGACTTGCAACCGGTTCCTCAGGATGAACGTCAATCCCCGCTCCACCCAAATGGCCATTTTCCAAATATTTTTTAAGCGCTTGGATATCTACAACATGTCCTCGACTTAAATTAATAAACAGTGTCCCCTTTTGCATTAACTTAAATTTTTCTTCCCCAAACAAATTTTTATTGGAAGACCGACCATCGACATGTACAGAAACTACATGCGATCTTTTAAGAAGCGCTTCCAAAGTTTTACACTTTTGGGCGTTACCCATGGCCAATTTTTCAACTAGATCGTAATACAACACTTGCATACCGAGAGACTCTGCCAAAATAGAAAGCTGAGAACCAATATTCCCATAACCCACAATACCTAACGTCTTTCCCCTCACTTCAAATGAATGGTGAGCTGTTTTATTCCAAATGCCTTTATGCATCTCATAACACCGGTCAAACCCATACCGCATCAGCATAATGATTTCACCAATCACGAGTTCCACTACACTTCGAGTATTACTATAAGGCGCATTGAATACCGCAATTCCCCGTTTAGAACATTCAGATAAATCTACTTGATTCGTCCCAATACAAAAGGCGCCAATGGCAAGCAATTTTTTGGCATTCTGGAGAATGGGCTCTGTTACTTCTGTAGTAGAGCGGATCCCCAGCATTGAAATATCGGGGATTCGCTCTGCCAGTTGATGGGCTTTTAAACCGTTGGGAAGAACCTCTACCGAATAACCCTCTTGCTTCAAAAGAAGAACTGCCTGCGTATGAATGCCTTCTGCTAATAAAACCTTTATTTTGTGTTTAGGATAAGACGTTTTCATAAGAGACGTAACAACTCATCAAAATTTGGAATGATGTGATCAGCATATTTTAAAATATTTTTCCGACAGACATTCTCAGTAAATGCACAAAATTTGTGTGCAAGCCCTGCTTCTTTCACCGCATAGTCGCTCATTCCATCGCCCACACTGTAAACAGGGCCTGTCAGGTTTAGCGATTTGACACAAATAACTTTTCCATCGCTTTTACATAACGGGTTTTCTAAGTCAAAGCCAATAATACTCCCCTTTAGATCTGTGATAAATGTATTGGCAAATATCTGTTTAAATGAGATCCCAAAAGGCTTGACCACGGGCCAAATAAATTCCAAAAACCCTCCTGAAATAATATATATCGAACCCCTGTGCTGTTTGAAAAAGGCTTGATTACGGAGGATAGACGGCGTGATGTTTTTTTTGAGATGGACTATCACCCGCTTCAAATCTGAACGCCTGGCCGAAAGAAGCTGAATACGCTTTTGAAGCGACTCTGTAAAAGACATTTCGCCCATCACGCCTTGTTGCGTAATGCTTTTAATTTTTTCGATGACTTCTGGCTTATCTCTCAGCGTTAAAGCCGCCCATGCATCTAATGTTTCAACCTGAATAAAAGTACTATCAAAATCTAAAAGGAGGGTAAATGTCACAATGTAGTGGTTAGTGGTTAAGGTTACCTTGCAAAGAATGGCGCAAGGCTTTAACAATCTCTACAGTTACAAAATGCCCAATCTGTTCTGGACTGCCTTCAAAATGAACGACTCGATTGTTTTCCGTACGCCCCTTGAGCCTCACTGGATCTTTTTTGGAAGGCCCTTCCACCAAAACGGATTGGCAAGTCCCCACCATACTTTCATTCATACGACGTTCAAAGGTTTCGAGTCGCTTTTGAAGAATAGCCAATCTCTGCTTTTTCTTTAAAAGAGGAACCGGGTGTGGTAACCGTTCTGCAGGCGTCCCTCGCCGTGGGCTGTACATAAAACTAAAAGACTGGTCAAACGCAATATCTTCTACAAGGGAGAGAGTCGCCTTAAAATCTTCCTCTGTCTCGCCCGGAAAACCTACAATAAAATCGGAAGAAACACTCATGCCCGGTCGAATTTCTCTAAGCGTTTTAATTTTAGAACAGTATTCGGCCCGAGTATAATTACGCTTCATTAAACTTAAAATCCGGTCTGATCCACTCTGAACCGGAAGGTGAATATGACTAGCTAACTTTGGAACCTCTTGATAAGCCAACGCTAAACGGTTACTGAAATGAGCGGGATGAGAAGTCGTATAACGAATGCGTTCGATACCCTCAATTTCAGCGACGACTGAAATTAGTTCTGCCAAATCCACTTCCCGCCCATCCACTGTCTTCCCCCGATAAGCGTTCACGTTCTGACCCAATAAAGTTACTTCACGAACCCCTTGCTTTCTCAGATGCGCAATTTCAATGATGAGATCATCAAAAGGACGACTGACTTCAATCCCTCGCGTATAAGGCACCACACAAAAGGAACAGTATTGATTACATCCTTCTATGATAGTGACAAAAGCAGTGGGGCCTTCGGCACGCGGCATCGGCAAGGAGTCAAACTTTTCAATTTCTGGAAAAGATACATCCACTGCAGCTTTTTTTTCTAGGCGTATCTGGTTAAGAAGTTCCGGCAAACGATGCACCGTTTGCGGACCAAAAATAATGTCCACATAAGGCGCTCGTTTTAAAATCGCTTCTGCCTCTTGACTCGCAACACATCCCCCCACTCCAATAATTAGATGTTTTTTTTGGTCTTTGAGTTTTTTAAAACGCCCTAACTCTGAAAATACCTTTTCTTGTGCCTTTTCTCGAACGGAACAGGTATTCAAAAGTAGAATGTCTGCTTGGGTTGGATCGTGGGTAATTTCAACCCCCTGAGATGCCACCAATAATTCCCCTAAACGCTTACTATCGTAAACGTTCATCTGGCACCCCTGGGTTTCAATGTAGAGTTTTGCTGAGTGACCACCAGAATCTTTAAGAGACTCTTTGGGAAGAGTTTTCTCCCCCTGTGCGAGCGTGTCCCGAGCGACGTAGAATTTTTCAGGTAAAAATGCAGGATGCATTTTTAGCACACTGGAGATAGGATATCGACTGTGCGCGGCCTGAAAAATTCTAGGAGCGCAGGGACACTCGTGCTCGCACCGGGGGAGAAAACCTGCCCAAAGAGTCTCAAATTGTTAGAAAACTTTTGAGATTTCTCAGAGAGTTTAGAAGATAGCACGAATAACCTACGAAACATTATAATTTGGAGCTTCTTTAGTGATCATGACATCATGGACATGACTTTCTGAAATGCCGGCATGGCTGACTCGAATAAACTCCGCCTTCTCATGTAACTCATAAAGCGTAGTAGAGCCCGTGTATCCCATGCAGGCGCGAAGGCCTCCCATCAACTGATAAATAACGGCATGCACACTGCCCTTATAAGGGACTCGCCCTTCCACACCTTCTGGAACCAACTTACTCGGCTCATTATAAAATTCCTGGAAATAGCGTTCACTGGAGCCATATGTTTCCGCCATAGCGCCTAAAGAACCCATGCCTCGATATGTTTTATAAGAACGTCCTTGAAAGAGTTCTGTTTCGCCAGGCGCTTCTTCGCATCCTGCAAATAACCCTCCCACCATCACCACATCAGCCCCTGCTGCCAGTGCCTTAGCAATATCCCCAGAATAACGGATCCCACCATCTGCAATGATGGAGACGTCAGTACCTTTCAACGCTTTGGCAATATCCAAAATAGCCGTGATCTGAGGCACCCCCACTCCAGCAACCACACGAGTCGTGCAAATAGAACCTGGGCCCATTCCAACCTTTACACCATCTGCCCCCGCAGCCCGTAATGCTTTGGCTGCCTCTGCCGTCGCAATGTTCCCAGCAATAACAGGGAGTTTAGGATACTGTTTTTTGACTCGAACCACTTGCTCGATAACCCCTTTAGAATGACCATGCGCAGTATCGATAACGACCACATCCACTTCTGCTTGAACTAACTTAAGAAGGCGCTCATCCATATCTTTACCCACACCTAAAGCCGCCCCCACGCGTAAACGCCCCCGCTCATCGCGACAAGCCTGCGGAGATGACTGTTCCGTTTGAATATCGCGAACGGTAATCATGCCGCATAATTCAAACGCGTCATTGACGATGAGCATTTTTTCAATGCGATGTTTATGCAGCAAAGCAATCACCTGCGGCAAAGGGGTTCCCTCTTTTGTCGTAACCAGGCGGTCTTGGGGTGTCATAATGTTAGAAACGCGACCCTCTAAGTCCGTTTCAAATCGGATGTCTCGATGGGTCACAATCCCAACGAGTTTTTTGCCTGCGACCACAGGCACTCCAGAAAAATGATGCTTTTCTGTGAGTTCTAAGAGCTCTCGAATGGTCGCTTCAGGGTGAATTGTCACGGGATCTTGAATAATTCCACTTTCAAATTTTTTAACCGCACGAACTTGGCGAGCCTGTTCTTCAATACTCATATTTTTGTGAATAATCCCCATCCCGCCTTCGCGAGCAACAGCAATGGCTAAGCGCCACTCGGTTACCGTATCCATTGCCGCAGAAATGAGTGGAATATTGAGTGTAATTTTGGAAGTTAAGTATGTGTGGAGCTTGGCTTCTTTTGGGAGAAGCTCTGAATGGAGAGGAACCAGTAAAACATCATCAAATGTCAACGCTTCACGGAATGTATTCATAGGTGTTTCTATATTTTTGCGTGAGCTCTTAACTCCTGTCTTGTACTCGAGCCACAACGAAGCCACGCTTTTGGAGAGCTCCGCCTACTTTATCCGCATCCTGTTTCGTGGAATACGGTCCGAGTTGTACCTGATGCAGGACGCCATTGTCGGTTTTTAATTTTTCTATAGAAGATGAAAATCCACCGAAAGCAAGTTCTACTTTCATGTGCTCTGCTTCCTCGCGATTTTTAAAAGAACCCACCTGTAAATAATGCGGCCCTGCTTTAGGATCCTCAGAATGTACTTCTTCACTTGCAACGCTTTTTTGTGTCGGAGGAACGCGACCGGAAGCGCCCGGTGCCGATGTTTCTTCATCAGAAACCCCATGGTCAACATTATCCACAACCTCGACCTCCATTTCAGGTAATAACTGATAGAAGTCAAACTTCGGGGCTGAAAGTGCAGTGTCTTCTGGTGTTTCTTGAGGCTTTTCGGCGAGTTTATGGTCTTCCCCTGCCCTGGCGGTCGCAACCTTTTCGGATTGTCCCATGTGTTGAAATGGATTCCACAATCCAATCACGAAACCCACCATCAACACAATTCCATACCCATAAATTCCACCTAAAGAATTTCTACCTTGTTTGGGTTGTGCAGGATTGGATTTGTAATCCTTAGCCATTACATCGTATCCGGTGCAGAAACGCCTAATAACGAAAGTCCATTTGCCACTACTTGTTTAACCGCCAAACTAAGTGCAAGCCTTGCATTGCGAAGGGGAGGTTCTTCCACAAGTACTCTATGCTCATTATAGTAACGATGAAAACACCCTGCACATTCTTGTAAATAATGTGCGACAGGATGGGGTTCATATTGCTTAGCCGCAGCTTCAACACAGTCAGGATATTCCGATAATTTCCCAAGCAGCCGTTCCTCTTCTTTCGTTTTAAGTAGCCCAACATTTTGTAAACCCATCGTTTGATCGTACCGCCATCCGAGAGGCGCGAGCTTCTTAAAAACACTTGCGACACGCGCATGTGCATACTGAATGGTGTATACGGGATTTTCGTGGGACTTGGAACGAGCGAGTTCGCAATCAAAGTTCATATGCTGGCTGCTTTTACGCATTACATAAAAAAAACGCGCCGCGTCGTTTCCTACCATCTCCCGCAACTCCCGCAACGTGACAAATACCCCACTTCTTGTCGACATCGACAGTCGCTCTTTGCCACGAGTTAACACTGCGAACTGCACTAAAATAAAATTTAAAATTTTTGGGTAACCAAGGGCTTTCATTGCGGCTGTCAAACGGGTGGTATACCCATGATGATCTGCACCCACAATATTGATAAGCACATCAAATCCTCGTTCTACCTTCGTAAGATGATAGGCCAGATCGGAGGCAAAATAGGTCAACTCTCCATTTCCCCGTCGAACGACTCGGTCTTTTTCGTCTCCATATTTACTACTATTAAACCACAAGGCGCCGTCGTGATGATACAGATCACCGGTCGCATCAAGCCTTTCAATTACCTTTTGCATTTTCCCATCACGAAAATGCGATTGTTCTTTGTACCAAGCATCAAAAGTAACGCCAAATTGAGTTAAATCCTCTTGGATATCTTTTAAAATGGCCTCTTCCCCAAACGTGCGAACCGCTGTAAATTTTTCCTCCCCCAGCAGAGATTTTGCTTCTATAAGAAGCGCATCAAGCTCCCGTTCTCCTGCCTCTCCTTTTGTTGCTTCTTGTTTCGAGGCGCAACCGGGAAGAAGTGCATAAAATTGTCGGCCAACCTTCTCCATAAACGCTTGGGCAATATCAATAATATAGTGTCCCACATAAGTATTTAGCGGTAATGTAATTGCTTGCCCACCTAAAAGTTCCAGATATCGTAGCCACACACTCACTGCCAGAATATCCATCTGCCGTCCAACATTATTAACATAATATTCTCGATGCACAGAAAAGCCGCTTGCCGACAAAATATTCGCTAAACTGGCGCCACAGGCTGCTCCTCGCCCATGCCCCACATGCAAAGGCCCTGTCGGATTCGCCGATACAAACTCGATGAGTACTTTTCGATTTTGCCCTAGGTTAGAGGATCCATAGTGTTTTCCCTCTGTCAAAACTCGCTCAATCACTGCGCCATAGGTCGCCGGCAACACATAAAAATTAATAAAGCCGCCTCCGGCGACTTCTACTTTCTCAATGAAGGGTGAAGCAGGAAACTCTCTAATGATTTGCTCGGCTATTGTGCGTGGGGATTGCTTGCCCTCTTTTGCAAGCACCCATGCAATATTACTCGCATAATCTCCTTGTGCTTTGTGCCGAGGCCGTTCGAGAGTGGCTTTGACTGTTGGCATTTCTGAGGGAAGCACGCCTTTGTCTTTCAGCGCTTTCTGTGCAGCAATTAAAAGCTCTTGTATTTTTTCTTTCACGATGTATTTTATTTTGAGTTAAGTTAAACTCATTCCAATCATGTTAGATCCTAAGGTTTTTCGCCAAAAAATCAACGATCTCCAAGAAAAGCTCAAATTGCGCAATTTCACTATTGATCTCGATTGGCTTCAAGCTCTGGAGGCCGAAAGAAAGATCTTACAAAGTCAAACGCAAGCGCTTCAAAATGAACGAAATGTTCTTTCTAAGCAGATCGGACAAAAGAAAGCAAAAGGAGAAAACACGGAAGACTCTTTAGCAAAAGGGGAAAAAATTGCAAAAGCCCTTCAAGAAAAAGAAGAGGCTCTTAAATCCCTTCAAAAAAAATTGTGGGACTTCCAAACCACGGTGCCGAATCTTCCTCACGTTAGTGTTCCTCCTGGCAAAAATCCTTTGGATAATCTTGAGGTTCGAAAATGGAAAGAACCCCCCTTGTTTCCTTTTGAACCTCTTGACCACATTGCCTTGGGCAAACGTTTACACGGTATTGATTTTGACCAAGCTACACGCATTGCAGGCTCCCGTTTTGTCATTCTGAATGGTCCCGTGGCAGAGCTCCACCGGGCGCTCACCAACTGGATGTTGGATGTTCACACAAAAGAACATGGCTACACGGAAGTTTATGTTCCTTACCTCGTTAATGAGAATAGCCTATTTGGAACTGGACAACTGCCTAAATTTGAAAGTGAGTTGTTCAAAATCGAACGCGATCCGCCTTATTATCTTATTCCAACGGCTGAAGTTCCGGTAACCAATCTAGTACGCGAACGCATCTTGGAGGCTGAAGCACTCCCTCTTAAATGGGTCTCACACACCCCTTGTTTTCGAAGTGAAGCGGGATCTTATGGCAAAGATCTACATGGAATGATCCGCCAACACCAATTTGAAAAAGTTGAGCTTGTTCAGGTCGTTCGCCCCGAACACTCTTATAAGATCTTGGAAGAATTAACCTCTCATGCAGAAACCATCCTAAAAAAATTAGAGCTCCCTTATCGAGTCATCGCCCTTTGTGGAGGTGATCTCGGTTTTGCCGCTGCTAAAACTTACGATCTCGAAGTATGGCTACCCAGCCAAAAAATCTATCGCGAAATTTCATCCTGTAGTAACTTTGAAAGTTTTCAGGCACGCCGCTTAGAAGCCCGTTGGCGTGAAACGCCTAGCGCGAAACCCGATTACGTACATACTTTAAATGGCTCCGGGCTTGCTGTGGGCAGAACCTTAATTGCACTAATGGAAAATTATCAAGATCAGAATGGCAATATCGCTATTCCTGCTGTTTTACACCCTTACATGAAAGGAATAACCCACATAGAAAAATGAATCTTTCAGAAGCCTTACTTCATGCGCTTAAAGCGCAAGGTGCAAAAGAAATCTTTGGTATTCCGGGCGATTTTGTACTTCCCTTTTTCAAAATCATAGAAGAATCCAACCTCTTACCACTTTATACCTTAAGTCACGAACCGGCTGTCGGATTTGCTGCTGACGCTGCTGCACGCATGCATATGAATTTAGGGGTAGCTGCGGTTACTTACGGTGCAGGGGCTCTGAACATGGTCAATGCTATTGCAACCGCTTATGCAGAAAGATCTCCGGTTGTAGTTATTTCAGGCGCGCCTGGAGAAGGTGAAAGCCAAAAGGGCTTACTGTTGCACCACCAAGCTAAAACGCTGTCCTCTCAGTTTCGTATTTATTCTGAAATCACCTGCGACCAAGCGCGATTAGATGACGTGCACCATGCACCCCAAGATATCGCTCGCGTTTTATGTCATGCACACCTTTACTCTCAACCCGTATATATTGAACTTCCAAGGGATAAAATCCACCAGAGCTGCGAGGAGGTTCCCATTCAAAGGCTTCCTGCAATTGATAAGGAAGCGCTTCGTATGGCAGCTTCTGAAATTATGACAAGGCTGACTCGTGCCAAAAAACCGGTTCTCATGATCTGCGTCGAAACCAGGCGATATGGCCTTGAAACCAAGGTAGCAAAATTCGCACGCAAACTGGGGATCCCCGTTGTAACCAGTTTAATGGGAAGAGGCCTCTTCGCTGGGATGGAACCTCCACTCATAGGACCTTATTTAGGCATAGCCGGAGATAAAAAAATCACTCGCCTAGTTGAACATTCGGATGCGTTATTTCTCCTCGGAATCATCTTGTCTGATACTAATTTTGGTATTTCGAAAGAACCGATTGACCTTAAAAAAACCATTCAGGCTACTCGAAACCAAGTCATCATAGATTATCATGTCTATCCGTATATCCCCTTATCCTCTTTGATAGATGAACTATTAAGGCTGACGGAAGAGAGGAATGACGCCCCCGCAACAGTTTTCCCTAAAATTCGTTACCCTAGAAACTTAAAAAGTGACGACCATCCTATCCACCCTATTGATATTGCAACCGCTGTAAATGATCTGTTTGATACGGCAGGACGCATGCCTATCGTAGCCGATATGGGAGATGCGCTATTCACTGCCTTTGATATTGAAAATACCACCCTCTTGGCTCCCGCTTATTATGCAACCATGGGATTTGGCATTCCAGCCGGCTTAGGGTTACAAGCCACAACAGGTAAGCGTCCACTTATTCTCGTTGGAGATGGTGCCTTCCAGATGACGGGATTGGAACTTGGAAACTGTAAAAAATATGGATGGGACCCCATTGTGCTCGTTTTTAACAATAGCAGCTGGGAAATGTTGGCGGTTTTCCAGCCTGGATCGAAATTTAATAAAATTGACGGCTGGAATTTTGCCGAAATCGCAATGGGGTTAAAGGGGGTAGGCATTCGAGTCACCACTCGGCGTGAACTCCACCAGGCTCTTTTTCAGGCGGTACAGGAGCGCGGTCGCTTCCATTTGCTGGATATTGTGATCCCTCCGGGGAAAATTTCCCCTACCTTATCGAACTATGTCTCTGGCATTCGCCGGCTTTCAAGAAACCCTTAAAGATTTTGGCAAAGAAAAAACAATGGTTTCTTTCTGGCCTGAACACTCTTCTACACCACTCGCTCCCCACGTAAAGAGGCGTTCAACGACACGTTGAACTAAAATGGCTGGAGCGGAAGCGCCCGCTGTAATCCCAACTGTTTTTTTATCCTGGAACCATTCGCGGCGAAGGTGGTTTTCATCATCCACTAAATAAGCCGGGATCTCTTTTTTTTCTGCAATTTCCCTCAAGCGATTGGAATTGGAACTCGTTACCGAGCCTATCACGATAACCACATCCGAAACTTCTGCTAAACGCTTAACGGCATCTTGCCTATTTTGTGTGGCATAGCAAATGTCTTCTCGGGCAGGCCCCTCTATATTCGGAAACCGTTGACGCAAAGCCGAGATCATTTGTGTCGTATCCTCAATGGATAACGTGGTTTGCGTAACGTAGGCGATATTGAGGGGGTTTTTAACCTCTAACGTATAAAGATCTGCAAGCCTTTCAACCAAGTAAATCCCCCCTGAAAGATTGTGATACTGACCTAAAGTCCCTTCTACCTCCGGGTGCCCCGCATGTCCAATCAGAATGCATTCGCGTCCCTTTTTTGCATGACGCGCCACTTCCATGTGCACCTTGGTCACCAAGGGACACGTTGCATCGAACACGGTTAAATTTCGTTTTTTGGCTGCCTCCTGAATGGCTTGAGAAACGCCATGGGCGCTAAAAATTAATGTTGCGCCACACGGAACATCTTCTACACGTTCCACAAAAAAAGCGCCCTTTTTCTGCAAGGCTTCTACCACGTGGCGGTTGTGCACGACTTCATGTCTAACATAGATGGGAGGCCCCAGAAGTTCTAGAGCCCTTTCTACAATACTAATGGCTCGATCAACCCCTGCACAAAAGCCTCTTGGATTTGCAAGCAGTATGTTCATGTTTTGTGTTTTTTGAAGCATTCTATAATTAATCCCAAAACGCCTACTGAGATAGCCAGATCTGCGACATTAAATACGGGCCAATGCCAGGTTCCCACATAAAAATCTAGGAAATCTACGACATAAGACAACGTTAAGCGGTCCCATAGATTCCCCAGTGCGCCTCCTAAGATAAGACTGAGAGAGCAAGCAGGCCACGCTGAAAACTTAAGTAAATAAAGCCAGTACACAATTCCAATACTCACAAGCAAAGCAAAGATCACTAAAAAAATTCTTTGCCAGTCGCCCCCTGTAGAAAGAAGGCTAAACGCAATGCCCCGATTAAATATAAGTGTAAGATCAAAGCAGGGAAAAATAGGATAAGGTGTGTTTGGCTCCAACTTCAGAAGTACGAGGTTTTTTGTGATTCTGTCGAGTCCCAGTACAAGACTGCTAAGAGAGAGCCATAAAAAAAAGCGCATTTTGCCACCGTTCAAAGTTGAAAATCCTTTCCTAAAAACACGGTTTTAACTTGCTCATTTTGAGCAATCGTATCGGGAGAACCTTCTGCAATGAGAGTCCCTTCATTCATAATGTAGGTGTGATGGCAAATATCGAGCATTTCTCGAACATGGTGATCGGTAATAAAAACGCCAATGCCTTGCGACGTGAGTTGCCCGATTAAGCGTTTAATATCGACGATAGAAAGTGGATCAACCCCCGTAAAAGGTTCATCTAATAAAATGAATCGTGGAGTGCTTGCCAAAGTTCTTGCAATTTCAACTCGTCGCCGTTCTCCCCCAGACAAACTCATTCCAAAGTTCTCTCTCACATGAGACAAATGAAACCGGTCTAACAAAGCTTCTAACTTTCGCTGTCTTTGTTTAGCCGTCACCCCTTTTTGCAGCTCTAAAGTAGCCAGGATATTTTGCTCTACGGTGAGTTTTCTAAATACAGAAGGCTCTTGAGGTAAATACCCAATACCCAGTTCTGCTCTTCTGTGAATAGGGAGATAGGTAATCGCTTTAGTATCTAACATAATCTTGCCGCTATCACAGGCAATGATCCCAACAAACATATAAAAGCAAGTTGTTTTCCCCGCACCATTGGGGCCTAATAACCCGACCACTTGTCCACTTTGGACGGCTAAGGAAACATCTTTAACAACCGCTCGCCTCCGGTAGGATTTTTTAAGACCGTGAGCGCACAAAAGGCTAGTCATGAGCAGCGTGTTTTTCTGGAGAAGGTTTTTTGGGGTAGACCACCATGCGCGTACGTCCGCCTTTGGTCTCAAGTTGTTTGGTATTGAGATGATAGAGGATATGAGGAGCCGTAAAAGTATCCTGGTTTCGCCGCAAGATAGCCTCTTCTATTAATTCCACTTTTCGCTCTCCAATATCGTAGATAATTTTACGTGCCTCGGCAGTAAAAGTCGTTTTATCATCTAATTCTTCTCGATACGTGGCAGGTTTCCCTTCTGCAGTTAAACGTTTGATACCTTTATCATCATTCATAACTTCGGCATGATCCGCAAGGAGTTTTCGTGAGCCCTGCTTAAAGTGTACATTCCCCTTGTAAACGCTCAGTTTGGTTTCGCTATCATACTGCAGGGTGTCCGATTCAATTTGAATGGGTTCTTGTTTATCGCTTTCCAAGGCAACGCTATTGAAAGAAAAAACTATCATCAGAATGGAGCACAAAAGGCTAACGTACCCCATACTGCCCCCTCACCTCTCCCAACAACTGTACCTCTTTAGTGTTCAATTTGGCATACAACCCTCGCGCTTGAAGATTGCTAGCCCCTTGGCGAAACAAAACCTGTTTATCTGTTTTTAAAATCTGTTGCTTGGGTAAAAAAGTAAGTTCAGAAGTTTCCAAAGTGGCTTTTTTTTGATTCTTCTCATTTAAATAGGTCGCTTTCACTTCTTGGCGTAAAGTGATGGATTCTTCTAAACCCTTTCCGCTCATTTCCCCAGACTCCGCGCGGAGAGACCAATGTTCTTTAGGATCGAATGCCGTAAAATATGGTTTAATCGCAACCGTGCGGTTTGGATTTCGAAAAATGTTCATTTCTGTTGCATAAAGTTGGTGATCTGGGTGACCTTCTGAATTCATCTGGGTAACCACCACATTTTTAAGAATGAGCGTGGGTAACGGATTTTTATGTATTTTCACTTCGTCTTTCGACTTCCCTTGCAATGCTAACCATCCACTCACACTCACCATCAGAACGAGGAACAGAATGGTTACAACCTGTTTATCTAAGAAAAATAACATTTTTTATAAAGTCCCACTGATGGGTGATTTGCTGTGTATTTTCCGCTGCCTGCTGCTCGCTAAAAAGTCCCTTGCGCTCCTAGAATTTTTCCGGCCGCTCGCAAAGGCATCAGAAAATACATAGCAAACCACCCTCCCCACCATTTTAGTGAGGCCCTAGCATTTTTATAGTAAATATATGTTCTGAATAGAGTCTAGCTTATTTTGGGCTCGTAATAGAAACTCACACGCCTCTCGTACGGCCCCTTGGCCGCCGAGCCTTTTCGTTTGCCAGTCGGCAACTTGGCTCACAAAAGGCACGGCATTCGCGACTGCAATAGAAAAACCGACTTGTTTCATAATAGGCAGATCGGGCAGATCATCCCCAATATAAGCAATCTCTTCATCAGTCATATGCAAATAATCTTTCAATTTTTGATACGCCACCCTTTTGTCTTTTTGTCCCATTAAAATGTGGGCTTTGGGCACATTGAGTTCCACCATTCTTTTGATAGCCGCAGAGGAGTTTCGACTGGATAAAACCGCAACGTGAATACCTGCTTGTTCTAACATTTTAAACCCTACGCCGTCATGACAGTGAAAGGGTTTACATTCGGAATGCAGATCAGCGGTAAACCACAGCGACCCATCGGTCATGACGCCATCGACATCCGAAATAAGTAACCGAATACGCGCGGCTTTTTCGATAAGAATTTTGTTTTCTGCCATCTGACTTCCACTAACCACTAACCACTATTTATACAACCCCCGCTCGGAATAAATCATGCATATTGAGAGCCCCTATCAGAAGGCCTTCTGTATCCGTAACGAGTAGGGCATTGATTTTATGAGCCTCCATAATTTGGAGTGCTTCGTGCGCAAGTGCGTGAGAAGCAATAGTTTTGCAATGCTTTGTCATAAGTTCTGAAACAGGCGTTCGATAAATGTCCGTGTCTTTTTCTAATATACGCCTCAGATCCCCGTCGGTAAAAATACCCACCGGTCGCCCCAATTTATCGACAACCGCTGTCATCCCAAGCTTTTTACGGGACATTTCTATCAGGGCTTCGCGCAACATGACTTCTCCTAAAACCCGAGGAACATCCTCTCCCTTTTTCATCACGTCGATAATACGCACCCACAATTTCCGCCCGAGTCGTCCAGACGGATGTGAACGCGCAAAATCTTCTGGTGTAAAACCTTTAGCTTCTTGTATGGCCATGGCAAGCGCATCCCCCATCACGAGCGCGACGGTCGTGCTTGCAGTAGGCGCAAGATTCATAGGGCAGGCTTCTCGTTCGACGCTGACATCGAGGTGCACATCTGAAGAGGTAGCAAGCGTGGAACGCGCATTTCCTGTCAAACTGACGAGAGGGCACCCTAAGCGCTTGATAAGGGGCAGAATGGTTAAAACTTCTTCGGTTTCACCTGAATTAGAAAGAATGAGAACGAGATCAGAAGCCGTGATCATTCCCAGATCTCCATGACTTGCATCCGCCGGATGAACGAAAAACGCAGGGCATCCCGTACTCGCTAAAGTGGCGGCAATTTTGCGGGCAATATGCCCGGATTTACCCATCCCCGTCGCAACGACTTTACCTTTGCAGGCCAAAAGAAAACGACACGCTTTGACAAAGTGATGATCGATACGCGCTTTTAGTGAGAGAAGTGCTTGCCCCTCTGAGATCACCACTTTAAGCGCCGTTTCGCGTAACGCTTCGCTTTGAAGATCTTTCGTTGAATGGGAAATTGGAGTCAGGGTTTCCATAAGGGTTCGTTGGCTAAATATTTTTCCGCATCTATGGCCGCCATGCATCCCATGCCTGCTGCCGTGACCGCTTGACGGTACACCGAATCTGATACATCGCCGGCTGCAAACACACCCGGAATTTGGGTAGCCGTAACGTTACCTTTTAAGCCACTCTGGATAGCTAAGTAACCATTATCAAAAGCAAGCTGCCCTTTAAATAATTCCGTATTGGGCGTATGTCCTACTGCAATAAAAACCGCTTTAACCGCAAGGACCTGGGTTTCCTCAGACTTTATATTTTTGACACGCACCCCCGTAACCCCGAGGGCGTCTCCCAATATTTCCTCCACGCTATGGTTCCATAAAATGATCGCCTTCCCTGCCTTTTCTTTTGCCAAGAGCTGTTCGGCTAACATTTTCTCTGCCCGAAACTCCCCTCGACGATGAATAACGGTGACATGGCGAGCGAGATGTGACAAAAACAAGGCTTCCTCTACTGCGGTATTCCCCCCCCCTACTACCGCTACTTTTTCTCCCCTATAAAAATAACCATCACAGGTTGCGCAGGCGGATACGCCTTTTCCTCGATACACCTCTTCAGAAGGCAGTCCTAAATATTTTGCCGTAGCCCCCGTTGCAATTATGAGTGCATCACAACGATATTGAAAAACATCCCCAGCCAAAACAAAAGGTTTCTGCTTAAGATCGGCAAAATGAATATGATCTAATATGACTTCAGTACCCAAGCGCTCCACATGCTTTGCCATTCTGTCCATCAAGGCTGGGCCTTGAAGATCTTCCGCATCCCCTGGCCAGTTATCAACATTAGTCGTCGTCATCAGTTGCCCCCCTTGTTCGATCCCGGTCACCAAAACAGGCTTTAAATTCGCACGCGCAGCATAAATGGCTGCCGTATAACCCGCAGGCCCCGAACCTAAAATAAGAAGACGACAGTGTTTTTTTTGAGTCATATGAGTCAAATGAATCTGTAACCCATTCGTTGGGTTTGTTATGATAACTTTTTTACCCCAAATAGGAAAATTACAATGCATATTGGTATCCCAAAAGAAGTTAAATTACTAGAAGGTCGAGTGGCTCTTATTCCTGAAGCGGCCTCTGAACTTGTTCGAGCGGGGCACCGCGTGTTTGTGCAGTCTTCGGCGGGCGTTGACAGCGGGTATTCGGATGAAGCTTATCAAGCAGTAGGGGTCTCTCTCGTAAAAGATGCACAAACGCTTTACGCCAATGCACAAATGGTGATCAAAGTTAAAGAGCCTCAGCCAGAAGAGTGGCCACTCTTAAGACGCGATCATCTTCTGTTTTGTTATCTCCACCTCGCGGCAGAACCTTTATTACTGAAACAATTACTGAATATCGGCGTGACGGGCGTTGCTTTTGAAACGGTTACGGAAGGCGATAAACTTCCGCTCCTTGCCCCCATGAGTGACATTGCAGGGCGCATTGCCGCTCAAGCCGGTTGCCACTATTTACACCGTTCTTTGGGAGGTAAAGGCATACTGATGGGGGGCTTAACTGCCACCTGCCGAGGCCGTGCGGTTATTCTGGGCGCGGGGGTCGCAGGGGAAAGTGCCTGCCTCCTTTTGGCGAGCCTAGGTGCAGACGTCATCGTATTTGATAAAAATTTATCTAAATTAGCCGCCATTCGAAAAATAGGTGCCAATGTCACCGCCCTTTACCCTTACCAAACCGCGCTAGGGGAGGCCGTAAAAAAAGCGGATCTGTTAATCGGTGCGATATTGATCCCGGGCGCCAAAGCACCTTATGTGGTGACCCGTGAAATGGTTAAATCCATGGAACCTGGAAGTGTGGTCATTGACATTTCGGTTGATCAAGGCGGATGCATAGAAACTACTCGCCCTACCAACTACAAAGATCCAACGTATCTTTGGGAAGGTATTATTCATTTTGCAGTCACCAATATGCCGAGTGCAGTTGCCAGAATGGCCTCTCAAGTACTCGCCGCCAGTATTTTGCCTTATGCTTTAGATTTGGCAGAGGCGGGTTGGGAAAAACACCCTGCCTTAAAGGCGGGCATTAACGTCAGAAATGGAGAAATTGTTCTTCCCTATTTACGGAGTGTGTAGGGTGCATTTACGCACCACTGACAAAAAGCCACACAATGCTGTCGTTCATTTACGCAATTAAGCATGAGTAAGTTAAGTTATTCTTACCAGGATTTTTAAAAGAGGCCATGCTTTGTGTAATATCATTTAAATGTCTTTTATAGACTTTTTATGAATAAAATATGGCAATAATCAGAACCTATCACGAGTTACTAGAATACGTTCAGGCTCAGGGTCGTAAAACTTTTTCGCTGCAAGAAGTCATTCAGATAAAAGAAGGTAACAGAAATGCAGCGAGCTTAATGCTACAAGACATGGTCTCACATAAATTTGTTAAACCCATTGCAAAGGGGTTTTATGCAATTTACTCGTCGTCAGAGAAGCAAACTGAATCTATTTCCTGTCATGACTATATTGACCAATTGATGCAGCATAAGAAGGTCCAATACTACGTAGGACTCCTTTCGGCAGCCAGTGTTTATGGGGCTACCCATCATAGGCCAATGATTTATCAAGTGGTTACAAATCAGCAAGTACGCATCCCAAAAAAACTGTTGCCAGATATCCATTTTTTTACTAAAAAGCACTTTCCAACGCATTGCGTGCTAAAACGCAAGGGCCAGTATGGGTATATGAATTTTTCAACCCCTGCGTTAACTTTGTATGATGCTATTAAGTTTGAAAAGAGCTGCGGTACCCTCTACAACGTTATTCTCATATTTAAGGAAATATTGCCTGAACTCAAGCTCCTAGACGTTAGGGAACTGGTAAAAAACTCTATTGAAGTGTCTGTTATCCAGAAATTTGGATATCTTTTAGAAAAGTTGGGGCAAGTTAACTTAGCTAAATATTTCAAACCGATGGCCGCTGCTGCAAAAAGCTATGTTCCCCTTTCTAAATATGATTCCAACAAAAGGTTTGAAAAAAACGGGGTCTGGAAAGTTATTGATAATATTGATTGGGGGGAAGTAGAAGATGTTGCCTAGCGCCTACATTGAACATTGGCGACGTTATGCCCCATGGCGTTCTAATGAATTTGTTGAACAAGATCTGATTTTATCTAGGATTTTGACTGAACTTTACTCCAGTCAGCTTATTGTGGATTCTTTAGCATTTAGAGGGGGAACAGCACTTCATAAAATATTTTTAGACAAACCTGCTCGCTATTCTGAGGATCTCGATTTTGTTCATATCAAAGGAGGACGAATAGGAAGTGTAATTTCAGAAATTAGAAGAATCTTGGATCCCATCTTTTCAAGCAAACCTCGATACAAGGCGGGTAAAGACCGTGCAACACTGCTGTACCGTTATCAAGCAGAATTGCCGCCTCATTCCTCTATGAAGATTAAGATTGAAATCAACACAACAGAATCTTTTTTTGTTGAGCCGCTACAAGTTAAAACTTTAATCTACGAGTCACCCTGGTTTTCTGGAAAAGCTGCCATTACTACGTATTCAACCGAAGAACTATTGGCGACGAAATTACGCGCCCTTTATCAGAGAAGAAAGGGGAGGGACTTGTTTGATTTATTTATGAGCAAAAAGCTCGAACCAGATTATGAAAAGATCGTTCAAATTTTTAATAAATATCTCAAAGCCGAAAACAAGCACATTCCATCGGCTCTTTTTGAACAAAATCTTGTAGAAAAATTAAAGAAACCACATTTTGGATTAGATTTCCAACCACTGATCAATCCTGTCATTCAATACGATCAACAAGAAGCTTTTGAATATGTGCTGGGAAAATTTCTTTCTCGCTTTTGAACGCAATATAGTTTTACCAACCATACCATTATTCATTATATGACATTAGAAATTTCCAACACATTGCTCTTAGGAGATAACCATGAAACTTCGATTGATTTTTAGTATTTTCTTTCTTTGCTGGCTCACCTTATTCCTAACGTGTAGTTATGCTGAGGACTTAAGTGAAGAAGAAACCGTTGCATATCTAGAAGATTACACAACAGCAGTTGAAAAAAAAGAATCCGAAAAAATATCGATCATCTATACCAAACTTGCCGAATATCCTTATCTTACCATTCAAACAATCTTTCACCTCATGAAGCAAAATTCTCCCCCAATTAAACCGTGGAAAGTGATTGATTTTCTGCCTCCTTTGCTCAAAGAAATAAAAGACGCTAAAGAAGCAGGCAACGTTTTCTACACCCTTATGAGGTGGGAAGAGAGTGATTTTTTTTGGGATTTTTGGGAGAAAAATCCAACTTTTAGAAAAGGGAGAGATACGAGAGATAGAAATTTCCAAGGTTTCATGTGGTATGCCGAGTGGGGGCGCACATTGTCCAAAGAGGACGCTCTTTACAATACTGTGATAGATGTTTTCTATTCAGATGGGCGTATACAAGAAATCCTCGATGGATGGGTCAAGCAATTTCCAGAAGCAATGATACCCATCATACTGGAGACATTTCCATACACAGATCTGTCCAATAATACTGGGAATAGGCTGAGTACTTTTCTTTTGTTGAAAAATAAAACCCTTTTAATGCCACACATTGAAGGGGCTTTTGATGAAGAAAAAGATCCTATAAGACGAGCTCAATTATTTTTTATGCTTCAGGCGGTTGAATCGCCCAAACTTTTTACAATCAATTCTGAAACAGTGTTTACCGCTGAAGTGCGAGCTAATAAGGCATTTGCGGGGCTATATGGTGGTAATAATTTTTCCATCATGCGTTACAGTTTGTGGGAACATCAGTCTTTCAATCAAGACATTGGCTACTTATATAGAGATGAAACGGATAGAGAGGTCAACCAAAGAAACTTATTACTTGAAGTTGCCAGGAAGGCAGTAAATAACATCGTAAAACACTATATCAATATTGATCCGAAAAAATGGTCATATGAGCAGGGTGGACCATATATAGATAACTCGCCGCTTGTAGACGATTCAACAGATACGCTGAATGACGATGAAGGTCGCCATCAAATTCTCATAGAAATACACAAGTTTGCTCTTTTAAAAAACCTTAATATTGACGAGCATAAGCTTGAACAACTTATAAATAGTTCCAAATACACAAAACAGGATGATGAATTTATTATGGCTAGCATTAGCTTCGGCATTCTCTTTTTGCAATCAAGTAAATCCATTTACTCTGAGAGTAGCGAGGATGTTTCAAAAATTAATCAGAAAATCATTCAAGCAGCCCAGGTAATCCAACAATATCAAGATAAAATGATACCCCCTGATGATGAAGATGTCTGGTTTGAAGGCCTTGAAGGTTTATCTTTGGCTATTCTTGCGTTTAAGTCCATATTAAAAATGGACATCCTCAGTGAACAAGATAAAAAGTCATATCAAAAAACTTACACTTTCTTTGTGGGTCTCCTTGTATCATTTATGAGCCGTATAGATGAATATGAGACGTACAATACGCGGAATACATTTTTTTTAGCTATGCGTGCGCTTACCTTGTTAACCATAGATTACAATCAGCTGACGACTTTCTATTCGGGTGAAATTGCTTTAGATAAATGTATTGCGCTATTGCAAGGAACATTTTATCCGGAGGATCCTTTGTCAGTGGCTTATGACACTGAGCATTCATACGACAGAGGACTCTCTAATAAAAACAGTTCTGTTGCAAGAACTCCGCTCGTTCATTTGGCATTACACCTTTATTCATTACGTCATAAAAAAGGGGCTCTCCTGAAAAGCACCCAATCTAACTTAGTTCTTGCACTAGAAAATTACATACGCTTTCTAACTCTCTTGCTAAAAGTAGTTGAAGAAGATCCTATAACACACGGTAATCGAGCCAAAGATGTAGGCGATCATTTCTTCCATGCAAGTGTTTTTTGGGTTACCTCTGCTTTACAGCTTATACAGAGTTCTCCTGAAAAGAGGCATCAAAATTTTTCGAATAAATCCGTTTCTGAATTATTAACAAAAATATTTTCCTCATTACTTACAGAAGATGGCTTGTTTAAAAGAATCGCACCCAATAGTACCGACAAGAGAAACGACCCCTTTGCGGTCTCAGATGCTTATTCTAACTTTACAATAGGACTTGCATTAACTTCCATATTGGCGCTTTATCAGGAAAATAGGGAAGAAAAATTAAATATGACACCCATGCTTCCTGAGAGATTTTGAGTTACAAAGAGATCTACATTGAAAAAGGACCATGCCACAAGCCGTTAGGAAAAAAAAAGAGGTCTCAGGGCTTTTAGAAGCGCTCCAAAAACGCTTGCGAGAAGGTCTTTTTATTTTACTCCAAGCCTTGGCAGTCTATTTCCTACTCACCTTGGGGAGTTACGCCGAGAGTGATCCAGGATGGTCTACGAGCGCCACGGTGGAAGGAATTCAAAATATGGGAGGGCGTGTAGGCGCTTGGATCTCCGATATTTTTTTCTATTTTTTTGGATACTTAGCTTACTTTTTCCCAGCTGCCATCGCTTATCTTGGAACCCGCGCGCTTTACGGCGGGCGTGAGGAAACCAAAGAACCGCATCGAAGGATGGAAGCCTTCATCCGCGGGATAGGAGGACTTTTTATTCTTCTTTCGGGAACGGGGCTTTCTCATTTTTATGGCCAGGCCTTAAAGTCTCATTTGCCCATGGGCGTTGGCGGAATTATCGGACAAGTGGTTTCGGGCACATCCGGGCATATCTTCAATGCAGTGGGAAGTGTGCTGATCTTGTTCGCCCTCCTTCTGATTGGGATTACTTTCTTAACCGGCTTATCTTGGTTTAAAACCGTCGCCTTCTTATGGCGAAAATTTTTACAGAGCATTCTCTGGCTTCATCATCAATATGCTTCACCCCCCGCTATTAAAAAAGAAGAACTCCTTGCTTCTCCTTTTCCAGCCGTAGAACGCATAGAACCCAAGATCAGCATTCCCGTAGAAAAAAAACCTTACATTCATCCGATGCCAGTGCCAGGAAGCGAGAGAGAAGAACCTGAAGAACCTACACACGCTTCCACAACCTTAGAAAAATCTATCACTTCTAAGCCCTTACCTTCGCTTGAACTCCTGGACTCCCCAGACAACACCCATGTTTTAGCTTCTAACGAAACTGCCCATCAAGAAATGTCTCGCCAAGTGGAACTCAAGTTACAAGATTTTGGGGTTGACGCAAAAGTGGTTGCAGTGAATCCGGGCCCAATTATCACTCGTTTTGAGCTTCAATTAGCCCCCGGCATTAAGGCGAGCAAGGTCTCCACCCTCGCAAAAGATTTGGCACGCTCTCTTTTGGTGAGAAGTGTTCGTATTGTAGAAGTCATTCCAGGGAAATCTACCATTGGTCTTGAACTTCCTAATGAACATCAAGAAGTCGTTCGCTTGAGGGAAATTTTAGAATCCGATGCTTATCGAAATGCGCGTTCTTCTCTTACACTGGCTTTAGGCAAAGATATTGCAGGCGCTCCCGTCGTGGTTGACCTGACTAAAATGCCTCATCTGTTAATGGCCGGAACGACGGGCTCTGGCAAATCCGTATGTGTGAATGCCATTTTGTTGAGCCTTTTATATAAAGCGACTCCGGATAAGGTTCGTCTACTCCTGATTGACCCAAAAACATTAGAGTTATCGGTTTACGAAGGGATCCCCCATCTTTTGGTACCCGTTGTGACAGACATGCGGGAAGCCTCCAATGCTTTACGTTGGTGTATTAATGAGATGGAAGAGCGGTATCGTCTGATGGCCTGTTTTGGCGTTCGAAACGTGGCCAGCTTCAACAAAAAAGTAAAGGAAGAAACTGAAAAAGGACATCCCCTGGAGCATCCCTTTCCAACTGCCGAAGAAGCATCAAAGGGTGAACGCCGGTACTGTGAACCCTTACCCTACATTGTCATCATCATTGATGAACTCGCGGATATGATGATGGTTGTAGGTAAAAAGGTTGACCATTTAATCGCGAGACTCGCCCAAAAAGCACGCGCTTCAGGTATTCATTTAATCCTGTCTACTCAAAGGCCTTCTGTTGACGTGATTACAGGGTTAATTAAAGCCAATATTCCAACGCGGATTGCGTTTCAGGTGTCTTCTCGAATAGACTCCAGAACCATTTTAGATCAGCAAGGTGCAGAGCATCTCCTCGGAAATGGAGACATGTTATATTTGCCTGCAGGTTCTGGTTTACCGGTTCGGATCCATGGGGCACTGGTAGCTGATCATGAAGTGCATAAAGTCGTTTCTGCCTGGAAGCAGCAAGGCGCACCCTGTTATCTTCAAGGCATATTAGAAGGTTCATCACAAGATTTTTCGGAAGAGGGTTCCTCTAACGAGAACTCAATGGGCTTTGAACAGGGAACGGAAGAAGGAGATGAATTATACGACCGAGCGGTTTATATTGTCACTCAAAGTCGACGCGCTTCTATTTCTCATATACAACGTCGTTTAAAAATTGGTTATAATCGAGCAGCACGTTTAATTGAAGTGATGGAAAAAGCGGGGGTCGTCAGCGAAATGGAAACCAATGGCAGCCGTACTGTTTTAGCACCCCCTCCACCGGAAACTGAAAAAGAATTTGAATAAAAGCATAAAACCCATGACAGAAATAGCTCCACTGAACCCTATTAAAACGCTAACAGGAGAAAACTCTCCTAAAGAAAATTTCTCCCAAGAATCTCTTCCTTTACGGGAAAGTGTTAGCCGAGCGATGAAAAACTATTTTCATCATTTGGATGGACAAGACACTCAAGGTGTCTACCAAATGGTACTGTCCGAAGTAGAGGCTCCCTTATTAGAATCCGTGATGGCGTACACGGGGAAAAATCAGAGCAAGGCCGCCATTCTTCTCGGCATTAACCGCGGCACCTTACGAACGAAACTCAAGCAATACGGGCTGATTGAGTGAACGATCCTCCTATCCTCTTCAAATCTCAGATCCGGTAGGGTGGGCACGTTTTTTGTGCCCACCCTACCTGTCTAATCTAAGATTTTACTTTTGTTTTGCAGAACACGACATAATAACCGGGGAGCTGATTAAATTCTCCGTCGCTTTTATAAAAAATGCTTTGAATTTCGTACGTGTATCCTGCACTCCTGTCGTTTTTCAAATTTTGCACATAGGTAGCAACAGCAGAGATATTTTGGAAGTTTGTGCTGTATGTACACGCATAAAAAGAGCTACCAGCTAACGCACTTTGACTTAAAAAACCAAGCGACAACACTATCCCCACGCTGAGTTTTAAAATAGTTTTCATACTGTTCTCCTTATGTAGTTTTTGTTGTACAAATTGAGTCTCACATAAAAAGTGTAGGGGGGGGGGGACTTTTGTCAAATGCATGGATTACTTTCCAGTAGTTCCCGCTCATTCGTCGCCCCGCGGCACCGACCGCGGGGTCCAGATTTATTGAGCCTGGATAAAGACTATGTGATTGTTACAATTGAATGTAACTACAACTAAAGCTACAATACGATCATGGAATTAACCTGGGACGAACAAAAAAATGGAAAAAACATTGCCAAACATGCTTTTGATTTTTCGGATGCAGCGATTGTTTTCCAGAGTAAATTGTTTGTTCGTCAAGACAGACGCAAAGAGTATGGTGAAGATCGCTATCAGGGAATCGGCAAAATACACAATGTTTTGGTGGTCATAGTGTTTACCATCAGAGAGCCGGAGACTATTCGCATCATTTCTTTGCGAAAAGCGAATCGCAATGAGAGGAAAATTTATGAAGAAGCACTCAAAATTCTCTAGAACAGACTGGGCACGCATTAAAAAAATAAAGGACGATGAAATTGACTATTCGGATAATCCAGAATTGGATGAGGCCTTTCTCAAGGAGGCAGTACTTTGGCATGGCACAAAGAAGCAAATCACACTTCGGATTGATCCAGATGTGCTAGATTTTTTTCGGCATACAGGGAGAGGATACCAAACTGTTATAAATCTGGTATTACGTAAATATATGGAGATTAGCCAGCACCATAAACCGGCACATTCTGTCGAAAGATAGGATGGACAAAGCGAGCGGGAGCGAGCGGTCCACCAATTCCCCCTCTGTACCAATGTAAGTGAAACACTTTTTGTGGTTTTAATTAGATTAATCCGAGGAGGTAAAATAGTGGTTAAGTTGAAGGCGAAAATCTAACAGCTGTTTTATTTCAGTGGTTTAATTTTACCAATTGATTTGCCTTTTACAGCTTGTGCCCAAAATTCTAAGAGCTCCCTTTGGTGTAAAGTAGCCCATTCAATGACTAAACCTAATGCCCGCGGAGGGAATTTTCCACCTATAATTGAAAGGTTTTTGATGCTAATAATAGCTGAGTCGTCACCATAATAAGCGTGGAAATGTGGAGGTAAATGATCCTCAAAATACATTCGGATGATTATTCCAAAAAAACGGCTAATTTCAGGCATGTTTATTCGAAGGCGTCCGGGAAAAGTTCTTCCGGTTTTTTGCCAGTTACTTTTAAGTAAAGACTATCTGGGCACAAGTCAATTGTTTTACCCCACATGACTTCGCCAAAAGACCCTACTTCCGCTTCTTGAAAAGCCGTTGGATCTTTCCATAAAGCAAACACACCTTTCCCTACCCGATCAGATAGGTCAATGGTGCCTTCTACGCCATCATCGAAGTGTAGCCAGAGTTTGTACTCTGGTAAGGCTTTGATTTCAGTTACTTTATGCATCATTATAATTTTGTCACATTAGAACTGGCGTGGGCCTGCCAAAATCTGCATAAAACGGCGTGGCTCTTGAAGGCGAGCCTAGAGTGTATTGGCTATAATTCTTTTGTACATCAGAGGGTTAACAAATTACTCAGTTTATTGAGTGATTTTAGCTTAAATCTAGCGCAATTCAAGCGTGATAAATTCAGAAACCTATTGCAAGTAAAGATTCAGCTGACTAAAATCTTTAATCGGTTATGCGGGTGTAGTTCAATGGTAGAACGGAAGCTTCCCAAGCTTCTAGCGTGGGTCCGATTCCCATCACCCGCTCCAAAAAATTGTAGAGACAAATGCATCATATCCATCCGCGCTTTTTTTTCTTGCTTTTAAGTGCTTGTGCTTTCCCTGTGACAGCAGGAGATGAGGCCAGCCAAAGGCTGCAGACACTCTTAACAGGAATAGCATCCTATCATTCGCCTTTTTCACAAACGCTTTATAACGAGAAAGGAGAAATTCTTCAGAGCACAAAGGGAACTTTCTATTTAAAAAAACCAGCCCAATTCCGCTGGGAAACTTTTTCTCCATTCAAACAAATTTTGATATCAAACGGCAAAACGTTTTGGAACTACGAAGTTGAATTGGAGCAAGTGACGATAGAACCCACCGAACGGATCCTGCAAGAAACCCCCATAGCTGTTTTAAGTTATGGAGGGCATATAGAAGACTATTTTGATATCAAACCATCCGCCGCTCATGCAGAGTGGTTTCAACTCTTTCCAAAGCAGAAAAAAAGCAAGGAACTGTTTGACCATATTGAACTTCAGTTTATCAACAAGGGGATCAGAGAAATGAAAATTATCGATAAGCTGGGACAAAACTCCCATATTATTTTTTATGATCCCAAAATGAACCTTCCTCTCTTAGATACTACCTTCCGATTAGAAATTCCCAAAGGGGTGGATGTCGTTACTAACCCTCATTAGTCGTTTAAAGGGAAGTGCCGGATCTTCTCGCACCAGCTTTGGGACACAATATCCGGGTAACCGACAACAGAGCTCTCGATAGAGAGCCATCGCTTTCTCCTCGGCAACCTCGAAGTGTGCAGCACCTTGCACTCTATCCAATAGATGTAGGTAATAAGGGTTAACCCCCCACTCAAATAATTTTTGACAGAGACGAGTCAACACCTCGCTTGTATCATTGACCCCCTTTAGCAAAACCGACTGGTTGAATAAAACCACCCCCGCACGATGCAATCTTAAAAAAGCTTGCTTCTCTGCCCTATCCAACTCTTTGGGATGATTGACATGGAACACCATGACGACTTTCAAACGACATCGCTCTATACTCTGAAGGCATTCAGTCGTTATCCGAGAAGGGATCACAACGGGTAACCGCGTATGAATTCTCAGGCGCTTAAGATGAGGAATACGGGCAATATCTTCTATCTTTTGGTTAAGTTTCTCATCGCTTAACACGAGCGGATCTCCCCCGCTTAAAATAACTTCGTCCACATCTTTATGACGGGTAAGATAGGAAAGTACTCCCTTCCACTCTCCCCCTCCTAAGGCATGTTCAGCATAAGGAAAGTGTCTCCGAAAACAATATCGACAATGAATCGCACATGCCCCCGTCATAATGACCAAAACACGGCCTTTGTACTTATGTAATAGGCCAGGAAAAGAAGAAGCGGTCTTCTCTAATAAAGGATCGGATATAAATCCCGGCACCTCTTTAAGTTCTTCGCCTAAGGGCAGTATTTGCCGGAGCAAGGGATCGTAAGGATCTCCTTTTTTTATCTTAGCGATGTACCCTCTTGGAACACGAAGTGGAAAAAGGCGGGCAGCTTTTTTTGCAGGCTCTAGCCATTCTTTCCCTAATTGAAGTTCCTCCAGCAATGTTTTGGGATCGGTCACCGCTTCACTCAATATTTGTCGCCATAAGGGTAATGCGCTTTTCATAATCATGTACATATCTATTCTATAGAGTAGAATGTGGAACCTTACAGTATGGAATACGATTATGACAACCTACACTAGCAATGAACTTAAAGCGGGCCTTAAAATCATTTTAGAAAACGAGCCTTTTAACATCGTAGAAAATGAGTTTGTTAAGCCAGGGAAAGGACAAGCCTTTAATCGCGTTAAGTTACGTAACCTACTAAATGGTCGAGTCATAGACCGCACCTTCAAAGCGAGCGAGAGCGTCGAAGCTGCGGATGTAATTGAATTTGAAATGCAATATCTTTACAACGATGGCGTTCATTGGCACTTCATGCACCCAGAGACTTATGAACAATATGCCGTTAATGCACCTATTATGGAAAATGCAGCAAAATGGCTGACTCCCCAAGCGATGTGCCTGGTAACCATCTGGAATAATACCGCCATTACTGTATTACCCCCTAAACAAGTGGTGCTTCAGGTTGCGCAAACGGAGCCTGGGATCCGCGGCGACACCGCAACAGGAGGGTCCAAGCCCGCCACCCTCTCTACAGGCGCTGTGGTTCGCGTTCCTCTTTTTATCAATGAGGGTGACTTTATTAAAGTCGATACCCGGGAAGAGACCTACACCGCACGCGCAAAAGGACCTTAACTTTCAAGCAAGTGTGGCAACCCACCGCTTCTTTACAAAACTTAGCGCAAAGAGCAGAAGTTCTTTGTAAAATCCGACACTTTTTTGCGGAACGTCATATTCTGGAAGTAGAAACCCCTCTTCTTTCGGGAGCAACGAACCCTGATCCAAACTTGGATTCACTTTCCTTGAGCCTTGCAAGGAATACCGCTCACGCAAAAACGTATTATCTTCAAACTTCTCCTGAGTTTGCGATGAAGCGCCTCCTCGCAGCAGGAAGCGGACCTATTTATCAAATTTGCAAAGCCTTTCGCGATGGGGAACACGGGCGCTTGCATAACCCAGAATTTACGCTTCTTGAATGGTATAGACCCAACTTTACTCTTGAAGAACTGATGACTGAAGTAGACGCACTCTTTGCATGGCTTTTTTCGTTTCAGAAGGCCAAACGGATAACGTATGCGGATTTGTTTCAGGAGTTTCTCGAGATCAATCCTCATACGGCAGATCTTGCCACCCTAGAAGCGCTTGCACGCTCTCACAATCGAGACGCATTCCATCATTTAACGTTAAACGATAAAGATGATTGGCTACAGCTCCTTATGACGCACTTTATTGAACCTTTTTTAGGGTTTGTCACGCCTGTGTTTGTCTATGGCTATCCGGCATCCCAAGCCGCGCTTGCCGCTATTTCCAAAAGCACGCCTGAAGTCGCCGAACGATTCGAGATTTATATGAATGGCATCGAAATTGGCAACGCTTTTTTTGAACTAACCGATCCAGCCAGCCAACGGCGTCGTTTTGAAGAGAACACTCAAAAACGGCAACAGCTTAAAAAACCCGTTCTCCCTTTCGATGAACATTTTCTTCAAGCATTGGAACATGGGCTACCCACTTGCTCTGGAATTGCCATAGGCCTTGACCGTTTAATGATGGTCAAAACAGGTGCAAAAACCATTGGCGAAGTCATGGCTTTCCATATTGAACATGCTTAATATGGAATGGAAAAATCGGAGAGGTGGCTGAGTGGTCGAAAGCGGCGGTCTTGAAAACCGTTGAAGGGTTTATTCCTTCCGGGGGTTCGAATCCCTCCCTCTCCGCCAAAATGAGTATTTCTTGCAAGACCCTTGACAATATGTAAAAGTGTGTTCTAGTATTTTAACACTCGGAAGTTGAGTATGGTACGTTAGTTTAATCGGGGAATAAGGAGAGTTCCTATTCACACAAAAGCACACCGCTTGGTAAACCTTCAAAGGCAAGGATTAATTTTAATTGGCTTATTATGTGTTGCGAATGTTTCTCTACTCGCTTCGGATAACAGCCCCCCTCCCACAACAAACATGGCACAATGCACTAAGTGTCATGATGAAAGCACCGCCCCTGTTTTACCCTTATTACAATCCAAACATGCGGTTATAGCAGACAACAAAACCCCTTTTGCAGACCGCTCATGCCAAACGTGCCATGGCATGAGCGAAGAACACATGAAAGGTTCTGAAGCGGGAGGACCGCGCCCTTCTCCCAACATTCGATTTGATTCCAAGTCCAACACCTCCATTTCAGAGCAGAATGGAACTTGTTTAAGTTGTCATCGTTCTGGATCCAGGATGAAATGGAAGGGTAGCCAGCACGAAATGAAAGGCGTTAGATGTGTCAGTTGCCATACGATACACACGGAGAACGCCAAGGTTTTAGATAAAAAAAACCAAGCAGAAGTCTGTTTTATCTGTCATAAGACACAGAAGGCAGAGAGTTATAAGTTTTCCTCTCATCCCATTCAAGAAGGAAAGGTCGTTTGTTCCTCTTGCCATAATCCCCATGGTTCTGTAGGACCAAAACTTTTGAATAAAGCGACGGTTAACGAAACCTGTTACACCTGCCATGCGGAAAAGCGAGGGCCATTTTTATGGGAACACCCGCCGGTGCGGGAAGACTGCTTAAATTGTCACACACCCCATGGGTCCATCCATAAACCGCTTCTTAAATCAAGAGGCCCCTGGTTATGCCAACAATGTCATTTAGCACAATTTCATCCGAGTGCGGTCTATAGTGGTACAGGGGTTCCGCCTGTCGGAGCCGCCGATCAACTATTAGGCAAAAATTGTTTGAATTGTCACTTCGAGCCACATGGATCTAACCATCCTTCAGGTGCAAGGAAAACGAGGTAGAAAGGGATAAGAGGTAAGGGATAGGGGGTAAGGGAATGAAAATTCATAACAAAATATTTATAGCCATTTTATATTTAACCGCTTTTCCTCTTTTGGCTGAAGATGATCCCTTTTCTTTGGGCACAGGTGACGGAAGTTTTTCTCGAGAAGCGACCCCTCCCCTACCTTCCCATCGTCCTACGAGCGAACTTGAAATAGGACTTGGGTCTATCAGCCAAGATTCTTTTAAATTTGGAGAGTATACGGGGCAGGAAGAAAAAGGCCCTTATGTTATAGGTAATCTAAACATTCACCGTCTGGGTACTGTTGATAGCACAACGCTTGACAACGACGCGGCACTCTACTGGATTTTAAAAGGCAGAGCGTTGGGGTTGAATTCGCGAGAGTTAGGATTAGAGACTGGAGTACAAGGCGATTATAAGCTATGGGTTGGCTATGACCAATTGCCAAAATTTCAAACAGATACCGCTAAGACTCCCTTTAGAGGAGTGGGAGGAGATACGCTTACTTTACCCGCAGGGTGGGTGGCTGCAACAACGACAGCCGGGATGACGGCATTAAATAGTAGTCTGCAAGATTTAAAAATAAGCCACGAACGTAAGAATTATAAAATCGGATTTTCTAAATTATTTGGCTCTCATTGGGGTTTTAAAACACAGTATCAGCATGAAACAAAAGAAGGAAAGACAATTACAGGCGCTGTTATTGGTAACTCAGGGGCAAATCCGAGGTCCGTTTTAATTCCGCAGCCTATTGATTATGTCACTCACCAATTTGAAGCTGTATTAGAGTTTACAGGGCAAAAGGGGCAATTTGAACTGGGGTATTATGGTTCTCTGTTTAATGACAAGGAAAATTCGTTGACGTGGGAAAATCCTTATTCCACCATTACGACCCCCCCACCAGGATGGAGTGCAGCCGCTGGGTTTCCAACAGGACAAGGAAGAATCGGTTTACCGCCGGATAATCAGTTTCATCAGATTTTAGCTTCTGGGGGATATGCATTTACGAAGAATACGCGCCTCACGATGTATGGAGCGGTTGGAAGGATGACTCAGGATGAAACCTTCCTCCCCTATACCGTCAATTCTGGGTTAACAGCAGCAACGCCTTTGCCCCGTACTTCTTTAGATGGAAGGATTGACACGACTCTTTTCGATCTCCATCTACTGTCACATCCTTTAGATCCCCTCAATCTTATCGCTCACTATCGGTATGATGACCGGGATAATCAAACCCCCCAGGCCCAGTACATTTATATAGGAGGGGATTCTCAAAACCAGGGAACCGTAACAACTACCAATGACAAAGTGAGAACCAATCTTCCCTATGGGTTTAAACAACAGAAGTTAAAGGGGGAAGCAGATTATGAGATATGGGCTCGAACTCACTTACAGGGTAGGTATGAATACGAAGAAACGAAACGAACCTTTTCAGAAGTTAAGAAGACAAAAGAACACACCTATAAAGTGGAATTAAGAAAAAATGCTTCAGAGCTTGTGCGAGGAGGGGTTCGTTTTCTTCAGGGGTTCCGGAGAGGTTCCACTTATCAAGGGAATCTTCCTTATTTACTGAGTTACTCTAATTCATTTACCGGTGCACAAGCTGCAAATGTGCGATTTGATAATCATCCCCTCATGAGGAAGTTTAATCTGGGGAATAGAGATAGAACTCAGTTTGGCGCTTTTGTGATGGCAGAGCCGCATGAAATGGCAACTGTGCAATTAGCAGTCGACTGGAATGACAATGATTACCCAAGATCCACACTAGGCTTAAGAGGAAGTGAAGGGCAGATCTATACGTTCGATGCTGCCTTGGCACCCAAAGATGGTTTGACTGCTCATGCTTTTTATACCTATGAGCATTTAAAATCAGACCAAAAGGGTCGCTATTTTCTTGGTGGTGCACCAAAAGCTATTCAGTCAGCTGATTCTACCCGCGACTGGACGGCTAAACAGCGGGACGGAGTAGATACGATAGGTTTAGGTTTTGAGGCAACCCCAAACTTAAGCAAATGGAAGGGTGGGGCAGAATATACGTATGCTCGCTCTCGTGGGAAGGTACATGTCAGAACAGGACCTTCTTTAGTACCTGCAGCAATAAATTTACCGCTTTTAACAACAGAGCTTCATAGACTGGATGTTTTTTTAAAGTACAAAATAAAAGAATCGCTTTCAACCAAGTTCAATATTCTCTACGAAAAATTTAATTCGCAAGACTGGGCGCTGGATAACACAACCGCCACCACATTAGCAGGTGTCATTTTAACGGGAGAAAAGAGCCCGGATTACTCAGTAACTGTTTTCGGGGTATCGCTATTGTATGCTTTTTGAAGGTATGGGGTGACGGGATATCGGGATATTACGGACACATTGAATAGAGGTCACACCCATCCAGTATTAAGATCTCAATGCTGGATGACAGCTTTCGCTGGTATGACAGTAGAGAATTTTTTAATTGTGCTAAATAGATACTAAAGCACAAAGGGAGATTAATCATGCAAAAAACAAGGATAGTGTGCATAGCCGTAAGCCTTTTTATTTTTGTATTCAGTTCTTCGAAACTTGTCTGGGCCGATACTGAACTCGATGCGCTCAAAAAGGAATTTAAAATCATGCAGGAAAAAATGGAACCTTTACAAACAAGGATTGAACAACTAGAAAAACGAGATGAAAGTAAAACCGCTCAGACAGAGAGCCTCCCCCCAAAAAGCGTTCTTTCTAACTATACTTTAGGAGAAGGATTTAAGCCTTTTGGAGAATCCGGCGTAACGCTGGGTGGATTTGGTACTGTTTTAGGTGACAAGCAACAAAATTCTCACTCTTCTTTTCGCATAAAAGCATTTCACCTGTATGTAGATGTTCCTTTAGGAGAAAAGTTTAAGTCTTTGGCTGAGATGGAATTTGAAGATGGAGGTAATGTAAATGCAAGTGACGGGACAGAGGGAAAGATTTTATTATCGAGATTCTGGGTTAATTGGAAGATACATGACAAGGTAAATTTGAACTTCGGTAAAGAACTCAATTCTGCAAATGGCCCGTATAATCTTTTGTATATTCACCCTTTACTTCCCACTGCAACCAAACCACTTAAAGTAAATAAGGCACGATTACAACAGCAGATCACAGGGGCACGCGTGTGGGGCAACCTTTTTGCTAAAGATTGGGAAGTGGCCTATTGGTTAGGAGCTTCCAATGGCAGTGGGCCTACGCCCGATTTTACAGACACAAATAATAATAAGATGCTGTATGGGAGACTACAAGTTGTTCCACCTTTGGGTGATAAAGGAGAGCTAAAAGTAGGCATCGTAGGGACGAATGGCAAAGACGGTAATTTGCATAATGCGAGAGAAAACGGTACAGGAGTGGATCTGACCTATTATTATAAGAAGTTTGGGCTATGGGGGGAATGGTATAAAAGTTGGGTTAATCCTAGTACACAAGCTGATTTTACTTCGAAGACTTTTTTCCTTATGGGGTTGTACAAGCTCATGCCGAAATGGACTGCAATTGTACGCTATGAAGAAAATGATACCAAATCTACAGCTAAGACATCTAACTTTGTAGATGGAAATCGGTGGGTATGGGCGGTAAATTATCGGCCCATACCGCCTATAAGGTTTGGATTAGAATATGTAAAACATGATGAAGAGCAGAATAAAATAAGAAACAACAGTTTGATAGGGAGTGTAAGTATGATGTTTTAATAGGGTGATCTCGGTTATGGATAACGAGAATGTGTATGAAAAAATATGTTTTCCTGTTTATTATTTTCCTTGCAAATTTTGCCTTACCTGTTTTCGCTGAGCCTATCGCTATTATCGTTAACAAAAATAACCCGCAAAACGAAATTTCACTTAAAGAACTCGATAACATTTATAGGGCAAAGGCAACTACATGGAATAACGGAAGCCAAATTGTCCCTATAAACCAAGAACTTACTGCCACCAAAGGAATAAGAGAGGCTTTTTCCAGAATCATCCACAACGCGTCATTAGATGACATACAAGCATTTTGGCTAGGACAGCGCTATAAAGGAATAAAACCACCCCTCACGCAACAATCAAGCCTTGCCGTAAAGCGAATGGTTGCCAACGTAGAAGAAGCGGTCGGATATATTTATGCAAATGAAGTAGACGATTCTGTGAAGGTTTTAAAGGTGGATGGTCTAAGTCCCAACGATCCTGGTTATAAAATTAATGATTAGATAAAACAATGGAACTATTCAACAAAGGGATACGTGAAAGATTGATGGCAGTATTTGTAGTTTTGTCATTGGTGCTTATCGTTATCGTGGGAAGTATAAGTTATTACCACGGGCGCAAAATCATTATGGAATCGATTAGCGCTAAACTTCCTACCTTTGCTTCTCAGATCATACAGAAGATAGACACAATGTTTTATTTTGTTTCGAAAGATACTCAGGCCTGGGCGGGCTTGGACATTATGCAAGATGTTTTAACAAAAGATGTGGATGCAAGGATAACTTCACTCCTGAGTAAATTAAAGGAAGGTTATGGAGTTTATAAAAACATCTATTGTGTGGATGAGAAGGGGAACATTATTGCGAGTTCTAATCCCAAGTCTATAGGAACCCATGTGGGAGGTGAAGACTGGGTTAAGGAAGCTCTGGGAGGAAAAACGGTTATCAAGGATGTATATCTTTCTCCTCTTGATAATGCAATGGTGGTTAACTTGGCCGTACCGGTTTATGCGCTACAGGGTACTAATAAAATTATTGGGGTTCTATCTTCGCATTTCGACTGGCAGCAGATTGTAACGACTATCAACACGGCTATGATGGATAATAAACCGCAAAGCAGATCCTCTCATTTGGTTATGATCAACAAAGAAGGGTTAGCATTGAGTGATGCGTCTTTTGATAAAGAAAGAAGAGAGACGGGATTATTAAAAGATAATCTCATTCATCAAGGTTTAAAGTCAGCAGATCTTGCTCGTGAAGGAAAGAGTGGTTGGATGGTAGAAAAGAATGAATATGGAATTGAAAGTCTTATTGGTTTTGCCTCTTCAAAAGGATTGGGGGATTTTAAAGGATTAGAATGGTCAGTATTAGCGATGACTTCTCTGCAAGAAGCCTATACACCTATCAGAAATCTGCGTGATGTAATGGCGCTGACAGGCCTTTTGTTACTTATTATGGTTATCTTTATCACTTATTTTATGTCCCTCAGCCTAGTCAAACCACTGAATTTGCTTCTGATGGCAGCGCATAACCTTGCTTCTCGCGCGGGCGATCTGAGGCAAAAAATCGCCATATCCACAAGTGATGAAATAGGAAAACTCGCAGGGGCATTTAACGCAATGATCGATTCATTGCATGACATGGTCTATCAAGTACGTCACACGGCTGACAAAGTTATTAATTCTGCTCAGGAGTTATCTGCCTCTAATGAGGAAATGAACTCTTCCATTCAACAGGTTTCTACTGCCATTGCGCAAGTTGCCCAGGGAGCATCAAATCAGGCTAACAAACTTGAAGAAACATTTGAAGTGGTAGAAAAAGCATCGGTTGCTTTAAAACAGATGGTAGATAATGCACAAATGGCAAGTGCTTCGGGAAACGAGACCAATGACCATGCCGAAAAGGGACGAGTCTTTGCTGCCGAATCAGTTGCAAAAATCGAATTCCTCGCAAAAACGGTAATGGACACTGTAAAAGTTATCCAGGGTTTAGGAGAGAAGTCAGAGCAAATTAGTGAAATTACTGGAACGATTACCTCTATTGCAGACCAAACCAACTTGCTGGCTTTAAACGCAGCGATTGAAGCGGCACGCGCTGGGGAAGCTGGAAGAGGCTTTGCGGTGGTCGCTGAAGAAGTACGTAAACTTGCTGAAGGATCAGCAATCGCTGTGAGAAAAATTGATGCCCTTATCAAGTCCATACAAACTGAAACCAATCGAGCTATAAGCTCAATAGACGTGAGTTCCAAAGAAGCTCAGGAAGGAAGGAATCAAGTTACTAAGATAGCAGAAGGATTAGTAGAAATTAGCAAATCCGCTGGGCAATCCGCGGATTTAGCAAAGCAAATATGGCACGCCGGCACCCAACAGGTTGAGGAAACAAAACATATAAAGGAGTCCATCCAACAAATCGGCGTGATTGCCAAAGAATTTGCTGCCACCTCCCAAGAAGTATCTGCAAGTACCGAAGAACAGACCGCGGCTATGCAAGAAATGGCCGCCTCAGCGCAAGAGCTGGCGAATACATCCATAGACTTAAAAACGCTGTTTGATAAATTTAAGTTAAGAGGGGAGAAATAATATCAAAAAATAGCGTTTATTCTGTATCAAAAATGAATGACAAAACTAAAAATTCCTTTACTTCGTTCGATTTATTGCAAAAAATAGGGATGCTTGGCTCTAAAAAAGCGGCTGCTGCGTTAGCCGAGTTTCTGAATTGTGAAGTAGAAATACCTCTATCAGAAGCCAATATCATTCCACTCAAATCATTAAACACCATTTTTGGAAATCTTGAGAACTTATATTTTGTTATGGATGGTGAAGTTACAGGAGAGATAGAAGGAAGAACTTGTTTTTTTCTCTCTCCTCAAGAGGCACAAAACTTAGGTGCCATTCTTTTAAAAAAGAATACGGAAATAAGCCGTGATGATCCCCTTTTCCAATCTGCATTAAATGAAGTCATGAACATTATATCTGGAGCTTATATCAATGTATTAGCGGATAAAATCCATGCAAAAATAATGCGCGGTCCACCCTCGTTAGCCATAGATATGGTGGGCGCTATTTTAGATTTTTTATACGCCTATTTTAATTCACATACGAGCAACGTATTTCTCATAAAAACAAAGTTGAAAGTAAAAAATTCGCCTTATGAAGGATTGTTTATTTTCCTCCCTAAAAAGGAATCCATAGAAAAAGTATTTGGGAGCTATTCAGCCTATTTCCAAAATCAGTCGAATTGATTTGTTATGCAAGAATCCATTGAAACCACTCAAGAATTGCAACTCGTGGTCTTTCAGATCGGAAAAGAAGAGTTTGGAGTTAATATTAATCAGGTAAGGGAAATCATTAAACTGACTCCGATTACTCCTATTCCACGAGTATCTCCTTATATCGAAGGCGTTATCAATTTACGCGGACAAATTTTAGCAATTGTCGATCTTGCTAAAAAGTTAGACTTAAAAAAAACGATTTATTCAGAAAAAACGAAAATTATTATCATAGAACTTGAGGAAACCAAGGTTGGAATTATTGTTAATGAAGTCACTGAGGTATTACGCTTTTCTACAAAAGATATTGAACTGCCATCTGGTTTAATTATGAACAAAGAGATCCAACCCTATATCAAAGGCGTGGGGAAATTAGGGGATCGCCTATTAGTCATTATTGATCTGGCCGCTATCTTTTCTTCAACAGAGATGCAGGAAATAAACAAAAATATAAATGAGAAGAAAAATGAGGAATAAATAAATGGATGAAAAAAGAAAATTTAACCGTTTGCATGTCAATGGTGAAGAGAGA